>CALBDR010000276.1 GCA_937927525.1 uncultured Candidatus Melainabacteria bacterium | reverse complement strand
CCCCTACTGCAAGCCCATCTACACCGTCAATTAAGTTGATGGCATTAGTGATTAAAACTAAGAAAATAACTGTGAGTAAAAAGCTTAGCCATAGTTCAAGTTTGATATGTGCACTTTGACTGTGATCAAAGAAATGAAGAGGATTTATGAAAAATTTAATTCTTAAGCCCATAAAGAAAGTTATTGTTGCAGCAAGTAATTGCCCAAGGAGTTTTACTCTACAGTTTAGTGGTTTTAGGTCATCAAGTAAGCCGATAAGAAATATAATACTGCTACCTGTAGCAATAGCCTCTAGCTCCAAATGCTTGATCCCAAAAGGAGTGTAACGTCCATAGGTGATTAAATAAAAAACTGTGGTAAGTATAGTTGCTACTAAAATAGCTAGACCACCCAAGCGAGGAGTAGAGTGATTTTTCTCAAGCTGAAGCTTCGAGTAGTATCGTTCTGGCTCTGAATCTCTTTTCGGAAGTAGCTCAGCTCTTTCTTTTATTATCGGAGTAATATAAAAAGCAATTATAAGCGCGATTGAAAATGCAATTGGTTGAGAATTGCTATGCTCAAATATCGTAGTCAAGTTCATTGATTACTTCTTTGATACTCCTTAGGCAGTGTTCAAGTGAATGAACCGTAATAGTATATGGTGGTAAAAAATATAAAGTATTTCCTAGTGGTCTGAGAAGAATTCCTTTTTCTAAGAATTTTTGATGAAGGTGAGCACCTAAGCCATCAAAGTAACTACTTTCTTTAGCTGTCTCAAATTCAATCGCAGCAATACCACCCATGAATCTTAAGTTACGAACTAGTGGATGCATTTGTACTTCTTCTACTTTAAGTGCTTGGCGCATTTTAGTATTAATGAATTTCACGTCATCTAAACGCTTTTCATTTACATAGAGGTCATAGCTAGCATTTGCTGTAGCACAAGCTATAGGGTTACCAGTATATGAATGCCCATGGAAAAAGGCTTTTAGCTTAGAGTCATCATAAAAAGCTGAGTATATTTCATCGTTGCAGACAGTCAGGCTGAGAGGCATATAGCCACCTGTCAAACCTTTAGAAAGACAGATTATATCTGGGACTATAACAGCTTCTTTACAAGCAAAATCATCTCCAGTTCTACCAAAACCTGTAAACACTTCATCAGCGATGAAAATAATGCCAGTTTCTCTAGTGAGTTTTCTAAGTTTCTGAAGAAACTCTTTACTATAGAATTTCATGCCACCTGCTGCTTGAACCAAAGGTTCAACTATAATGCAAGCGTATTTGTTAGGGTGGAGTTGAATAAGCTTTTCTATCTCTGATATCGTTTGGTCACTAGCTTTCTGTATTTCAGCTTCGACAAATTTATCGTATTCCTGCATACTAAGATTTTTGTCTCTTTTTCCAAACTTAGGTGCTGGAGAGCTTACAAAATCTACAGGAAACAATAAACTCTTAAAGGCTTGAGTGTGATAGCCTGAACCACTAGAGGACATCGCTCCCACTGTATCTCCGTGATAACTATCTTTTAGAGCGATTACACGTTTTCTGTTTTCTTTACCTTGGTTATGCCAGTATTGAATAGCCATTTTGATAGCAACTTCTACTGCTGTAGAACCGTTGTCTGAGAAGAACACACGTTTTAAAGCTGGAGCTGTTTCATGAGGATTCGTCATATCTATTCTAGGTAAAAGACGACGAATTCTGTCAGCAAGCTCGATAGCTGGTTCATGTGTAAAGCCTGCAAAAATTACATGCTCTAATTTATCTATTTGTTCTTTGATTTTTTCATTTATGTACTTATTACAGTGACCATGGATATTTACCCACCATGAAGAAATACCATCTATCAGTTCAAATTCATTTCCCCTTTCATCGACTACATTTAGAATCTCATTCTTTGCGCTTTTTACTAGATATTTAACCGGGAAAAGCTTTTCTTGAGTAAAAGGATGCCAAATATTAGAGTGGTCGATGCTAAATAGTTGATTTATACTTTTTGAACTGGAAACTGTAGTTTTCTTTTCATTTAGATTCATTAAGAAACTCATAGTTTTTAATTTTAGCAGGGGACTTATATATTAGAGATAATATTTACTTATATATAGTGTTATTTTGGCTAATAAATAATCAATTCAGTCTAAAGTTTTTAGCCTAGTGTCTGATAATTCTATTTGCAGATAAAAATAGTCTATAGGGGGGGGATCAATTGTCTTCAATTGTTTTAAATACTAATATCTATGGAACTAATTCAGTGGATGAGAAGAATGCTTTGCAGAGGGAGATTAATGAGCTCGCACAATTACAGCTAAATATTGGTGAGAATACTAAAGTTTCTGCTTCACCTAGGTGGGATCAGATATTAAAAAGTTTTGATGCTTTAGGTGGTGATGCAACTCCTGATACTTTAGCTGAGCTAGATACAATGATAGATAATGTTAATCGCATGCATTCATCTGTTGCTGCTAAATACACGTATTTTCAAACAAAGTTTGACCAACTGGAAGAAGAAAAAATAGCTTTTAGTAAGTCTAAGTCACATTTTGAAGATGCTGACTTTGCTGAAGAAAGTACAGCTTTTGCTCGCGAGCAATTACGCCAGCAAACGGCCGGAGCTATGTATAGTCAAGCTAATGCTCAGGCACAGTTTGCTTTGAGTTTGTTGCCTTGAAAATTTAAATTATTACTTTAAAGCCTCAGCGAGTTCACCTTGCTCGTGCATTTCCATAATGATGTCACAACCACCGATAAACTCTTTATTTACATAAAGCTGTGGGAAAGTCGCCCACTCAGAATAAATTTTCATTCCCATTCTTAAATCAGGGTTAGTTAGTACGTCATAAGTAACATAGTCAGCTTCATGAAAGTTTAATGCTTTAACTACAGCATCTGAAAATCCACACTGTGGCATAAATCTATCACCTTTCATGAAAAGTATCACTTTATCTTTAGATACGATTTCATCGATTTTCTTTTTTAATTCTTCTGGTAATTGACCTTCTACTTGATTTCCGATTTGCATATTTTGTTTCCTTTTGTTTTTTATTCCTTTTTTTTAGAGTGTTTACTGGGTTTAAATACTCTAATTAGTTCCTGATGACTTGATAGCAAGCGCATGAATAGACTCATCTGCTAGAGGATCTTTTAAAATTTCATAGATAAGTTTATGCTGTTTGATTCTATTTAAGTCATTGAAGTTAGGGGATTTGATCACTACTTCCCAGTGATTTCCACCTTTAAGATCAGTGATCCTTAATTCTTCAATCTCCAACTTATCTCTAAGTAATTTTTCGATATCTTCTTCTCTGATTTGGTACATGTTCATAATAAATTTTCCTTTTAGCCAAGCATCTCTAAAACTTTTTTAAGTGCGTCAATAAATGCATCTATGTCTTCTTTAGTGTTGTAGAAAGCAAAAGATGCTCTTGCTGTTGAGCTTATATTAAATCTTTGCATCACTGGCTGAGCGCAGTGATGGCCTACTCTAATCGCAACTCCATATTCGTTAATTAAAGTCCCGATATCAAATGCTTCAGCGATATCAGAGGTGAATGAAATTAAAGATGCTTTATCTTTTGCTTCCCCGATAATTTTGATACTAGGTATTTCTAGAATTTTAGCTGTAGCGTATTTTAAAAGCTCTTGTTCATAAGCTTCGATTTTATCGAGCCCGATAGCTTCTATGTATTTAATAGATTCCCCTAGACCAATGGCTTCAGCTATAGCTGGAGTTCCTGGCTCAAATTTATTTGGAGCTTCTGCGTAAGTAGTTTTCTCAAAAGTAACTTTCTCTATCATTTCTCCACCAGATTGGTAAGGTGGCATAGCTTTTAATAGTTCTGCTTTTCCATAAAGAACCCCGATACCAGTAGGTCCGAAAACCTTGTGTCCAGAGAAAGTATAGAAATCAGCATCTAGGTCTTGAATATCTACTTTCATGTGTGGCGCTGATTGCGCCCCATCTATAAGTACTTTCACACCTTCGGCGTGAGCAGCTTGAATCATTTCTTTCACTGGATTTACTGTACCTAGTGAATTTGCTACATGATTAACGGCTAAGATTTTCAAATTTGCTGTTTTAATTAATTTGTGAAACTCCTTTAGATCTAGTTCACCGTTGTCTAGAACTGGAATGACCAAAAGCTTCGCTTTTCTTTTCTCAGCTTGGATTTGCCACGGGACTATATTTGCATGATGTTCAATTGCTGAAATTAAAATAGCGTTACCTTCATTGATGAAAGCTTCCGAGAAGCTTTGAGCGACTAAGTTGATAGACTCAGTGGTCCCTCTAGTGAAAATTATTTCATTCTCACTTCCTGCATTGATGAATTCTTTAACGATGTATCTAGCTTCATCAAAGAGTTTAGTTGAATTTGCACTAAGCGAATAAAGACCACGTCTTACCGTGCCATTCTCTTTAAGCATAAATTCTTTCATTCTTTCTATGGTTTGAATTGGCTTGTGAGTGGTTGCACCATTATCTAAGTAAATTAATTTCTTACCTTCTATTTCTGAATCAAGGATTGGGAAGTCCTTGCGGATTTGCACAAGGTCTAAACCTTCTGGAATTTTAATTTTAAGATTTTCTGCATTTTCTTTCACTTGTGTTCCCTGCATGATTTCTTACCTTAAGTTATGAACTAGATTTGCTTTATGCATTTGAGTATCTAGATTCTCTAAAGCCATATTCTTGATGTGTTGACGTGCACTTGGAATTTTAACTTTCTGAATAACTTCATCACAGAAACTTAGTGTCAGCATCGCTAAAGCATCGTCTTTTTTTATTCCTCTACTGAGTAAATAGAAGATTTCATCTTCTTCTAAATCACCTATGGTAGAACCATGTGAGCATTTAACATCGTCAGCAAGTATGTTTAACTGAGGTCTACTATCCACATGAGCTTCATCCGATAAAACTAAGTGACGGTTTAATTGCTCTGCATCTGTGCCATTAGCATCTCTAGCAACATTTATAGCACCATTAAATTCAGCTCTTGCTCTATCAGAAAGAATTCCTTTAAAGAGTTGAGAGCTTGTAGAGTTACCTACATTATGGTTAACAGTGATAACATTATGAGCTTTTCTTTCACCATTTAAAATATATAGTCCATTAATATCTGCGTGAGCACCTTCTTCATCTATATCTACGGAAATTTTGTCTCTTGAAGAGTTTGCTTTTAAATTTAATGAATTATATTCGAAGCGTGAGTTTTTTAAAAGTTTTGCTTTCAGGTCATAGAGTAGAATTCCCTTTTGAGTATTGTCTTGGATTTTGTCTAGGACTAACTCGGAACCTTCTTCTAAAATAGTTTCAATAACAGCATTGTTTAAGAAAGGAATCTCTGCTAATCCTACGTAGGTAACTATTATTTTAATTTTAGAGTTTTGCCCTAAGTGAATCAGTGACCTAGTTTGGTTAAAACAATGTTCATTAGAGATGTGTATGATTTGTAATGTTTCTTCTAGTTGAACACCTTCTTTAATTTTAAGGAAGAAAGCGTTTGACATTAGGGCTGTGTTACATGCTTTGAAGAAGTTTGATTCATCTTCGATGCCTTCTGCAAAATACTTTTTAATGAGTTCATCAATTCCTTGGTGGTTTTTTAATTGCTCTGGATCATTAAAGTTAAGTATAGAAATGTCTTCTTTGCTAAAAGAAAAGTTTGATAGTTTCTCTGAGAAGTGACCATTCACTGTTACTAATAAGTTTTGCTCACACTCTGGGAAAAGAAAATCTTTTAGGCTTTCATTTTCTATTTGATTAATTTTACAAGTATCTAAGCTTAAAAAATTCTCTAAGATTGGATTGAAATCGTAGTATTTCCAATCCTCTATTTTTCTATTTGGAAATCCTAATTCAGTGATGCGTTCGATAGCTTTCTTTTGTTTATCAGCAATTGAGCTGATGTTTGAAAGAGTGTTAGAACCTGCTCTGAAAATTTTTTCTAAAAACTCTATTTCTTTTTTCTTTTTTTCTTCTAACTGCATTCTCTATTCCTTATGCTGCAAGTAAGTCGTAACCTTCTTTCTCTACCTCTAATGCAAGAGAAGCATCTCCTGATTTAACGATTTTCCCACCACTTAAAATATGAACAAAATCAGGGGTAACGTAGTCTAAAAGTCTTTGGTAGTGAGTGATCATCAATACCGCATTGCCTTCAGATTTGTATGCATTGATTCCTGCAGCTACTGCTCTAAGTGCATCAACATCAAGTCCAGAGTCAATCTCATCAAGAACTACTAGTTTAGGATTTAAAACTAGCATTTGAAGAATTTCATTCTTTTTCTTTTCTCCTCCAGAGAAACCTTCATTTAGATTTCTGTCGAGGAAATCACTTTTCATGTTTAGTAGTGATAACTTTTCTTCAATTAAATCATCAAAATCAAGTGGGTCAGCTTCTTCTAGACCTAAGTATTTTTGTTTAGAGTTATAAGCCATTCTTAAAAACTCAAGGTTATTTACTCCAGCAATTTCAAGTGGATACTGAAAAGCCATAAATAAACCAGAATTTGCTCTTTCATCGGCTTCCATCTCTACTAAATCTTCCCCTTGGAAATCAATGGCACCACCTGTGATTTCATATGCTGGGTGTCCTGAAAGTATTTTTGATAAAGTGCTTTTACCAGAACCATTAGGTCCCATTATTGCGTGAATTTCACCAGCGTTAATTTTAAGATTTAGACCTTTTAGGATCTGATCGCCATCGACGATATCTGCTTTTAATTCTTTTATGTCAATTATTTGTTCAGTCATATTAAATCCTTTTATCCGACACTGTTCTCTAGTTGAAGAGACATGAGTTGATTCGCTTCTGCTGCAAACTCACCTGGGAGTTCTTTGAAAACATCTTTACAAAAGCCACTTATGATAAGTCCGATAGCATCTTCGACATTGATTCCTCTTTGCTGAAGATAGAAAAGTTGCTCCTCTGATATTTTAGAAGTTGAAGCTTCGTGCTCTACTTTTACTGATTTACCGTCTACTTCTATGTAGGGGAAAGTATTTGCTGCATTGGTTGAACCGATTAACATGGAGTCACACTGAGTGTAATTTCTAGCTCCTTTAGCATTAGGAGTGACTTTCACTAAACCTCTATAGCTATTAGAGGATTTACCAGCCGAAATACCTTTACTGATGATAGTAGATTTCGTGTTCTTCCCGATGTGTATCATCTTTGTTCCTGTGTCAGCTTGCTGCATATTATTAGTTAGAGCAACAGAATAAAACTCTCCGATACTGTTATCACCTTGAAGAATACAGCTAGGGTATTTCCATGTTATCGCAGAACCTGTTTCCACTTGAGTCCAAGACACTTTGGAGTCTTTACCTTCACACTTTGCTCTTTTCGTAACGAAGTTGTAGACTCCACCTACACCATTTTCATCACCTGCATACCAGTTCTGGACTGTAGAGTATTTGATTTCAGATTTTTCTTTTGCTACTAATTCTACAACTGCAGCGTGTAATTGGTTTTCGTCGAATGCTGGAGCTGTGCAACCTTCTAGGTAAGAAACATAACTCTTATCGTCACAAACTATAAGTGTTCTTTCAAATTGACCTGAACCTTTAGTGTTTATTCTGAAGTTTGTAGATAACTCTAAAGGGCACTTAGTGTTAGGTGGAATATAGACAAAAGTACCATCACTAAACACAGCACCATTTAGGGCTGAGAAAAAGTTATCAGTATGAGGAACTACAGAACCTATATGTTTTTTTACTAATTCAGGGTGCTCTTTAATTGCTTCCGAGATAGAACAAAAAATAATTCCAATTTCAGCTAAAGCTTTTTTGTGAGTATTTGCCACTGAAACACTATCAAAGATAGCATCTACTGCTATACCTTCTAGACGTTTTTGCTCCTCGATAGGTATGCCTAATTTTTCATAGGTTTTCAAAATTTCTGGATCTACTTCATCTAAGCTTTCTTTTGAAGGTTTAGCTTTAGGGGCAGAATAATAAATTATGTCTTGATAGTCAATAGCTGGGATATTTAATTTAGCCCAATCAGGTTCCACCATCTTTTTATAAGCTTCATAAGACTTTAGCCTGAACTCAAGCATGAATTCTGGCTCTTCTTTAATAGCTGAAATTTTTCTTATGACTTCTTCAGAAAGACCTTTAGGGAAACTATCAGTTTCAATGTCTGTACTAAAGCCATATTTATATTCTTGAGAACTTAGACTGGCGAACATATCAGTGCTAGTTTTTTCTGGAGTTTCTGGTAAGTTTTGCATTTTCGCCCTTTTATTTAATCATTTCCACTACTTGAATCATATTCTCAGTGACTAGATCTTTAACATCGAGTTCTTTTTTCATGAGTTCTGAAAGAGTAATTTTGCTGAAAAATTGGTCAAGTAAGTTCGTGATATAAGTCCAAACAGGTCGAATCGAACAATTTTCTGAGTGCATACATCTCTCCATGATTCCGGTATGAGAGTCACAAAAACCTGAAGCAAAAGGTTTGTCGCTTAGTGCGTTGATGATTTGGTATAAAGTAATTTCTTCAGCGGGTCTACCGAGTTTATAACCACCATTTTTACCTCTAATGCTTTCCACTAGGTTTGAACTTTTAAGTAAGGTAATAATTGATGCTGTATATTCTGGACTGATACCTTCTGCATCTGCAATTTGATTAAGACTAACTAATTCAGAGGGATTCTCTGACTGAAAGCCAGCTATACATAGTATAATTCTTAATCCATATTCCTCATTTGCTGAAATTTTCATTGTTTTTGCTTTAACTCCAAATAATAACTATATCGTTCTTACTATATACATTCCCTAATGTTTAGAATTTTATCAAGATTAAGGCTAGCTCCACGTTTTTGAGAATCGTTCTCAAAAAAATGATGTTTTTGCTATTTGTTTGTTAGAGTCAAATGCAAGGTTTCTTGACTTTATGAGCCTATATCTTAGGATTACATCTTTGAAGGTTGAGGATAATATCTTAAGTGGCTTAATACTAGATATCAGAGTAGACTAGAATTAAGAAGTTAAAAATATGAAAATCAGTATTATTTCACCTTCATCTCCGCTTACAAATGAGCAAGTGCCTCAAGTTAAAGAGGCTATTAATTATTTAGCCTCATTAGAACACGAAGTTAATTACCAGAGGTCTTTATTCGATTTGGAAATTAAAGCTCCAGAGGAGCGTGCACAACAATTTATGGAAGAGTACTTATCTGAAGATAATGATTTATTGCTAGCTAGTAGAGGCGGTTCTTCAGCTATTGAGATCTTAGATTTACTCGATTATAGTAAGCTATATTCAGCAAAAGTGAAGCCAGTTCTGGGCTATAGTGATTTAACCACTATAAGCTTAGCTTTAAATGCATATGCACAGAAAAACTCTTTAAAGCCTATTCCTTTTTATCATTCGCCGATGCTTTTTGAGTTTTCAAACTGGCAGAAAAGCAGTGAAGAAAAACCTAAAGTAGATTACTTAATTACAGGAAAAGCTTTTGAAACTAATTTAAGGGCTTTAAAAGAAAAAATCTTAAGCAGTGATTTTACTTTAGAGCGCTCAGATTTTGCCTTAGAGTTAGCAAGTACTCTTTCAATCAGGAAATCTTGTGTTTTAGAGGATCATTCTATACCTATCTTAGGGGGTAACTTATCAATTATTTGTAGTTTGATTGGTACAGATTATATACCTAGTTTCGAAGATTCTATTCTCTTCATAGAAGAATGTAATGAGCCTGAGTATAAAATGGAAAGAATGCTTTGGCAAATGCATTATGCAGGAATTTTCAAAGGGCTTAAAGAGCTTTGGGTGGGAGTGCCTAATGAGGCTAGAATGCCAAATGCTTTAATCTCTAAGTTCTCCTCTATGTATGGATTTAGAACGATTAGTGACTTGCCCATTGGTCACGGGGATTTGAATTTTGTTACCAAGCTTTTCTAAAACTTTAACTTTGTCCTTAGCTAAAGTCTTATGAATTAGAACTTGTTTTGATGATTCTAATTCAAATTTGCCTTCTAGCTGCTTAATAATACTTTCATCTATATTTTCATTAACAATAAAGCTAAAGCTTTCATTTTTTTCAAAGTGGATAAACTTATCGACAAATACTAATAAAAAACTTAGGAAATTTTCGGATTGATTAAGTGGGATCACAAATTCGAAGAGATCTTTTTCAGGTTCTAATTTATAAGCACAACCAAGAGGTTGCTCCATATTCTTCGGAGCATAGAAAATATATGTATCGTCTAACCTTTCTTTAAAGAATTTAGGGCTATGAAAAAGATAGTCTCTAAATTCAAGAGGTTGAGCATTCTTGCAGAGATGTACTAAATCTTTAACCTTCTTTTTATTAGCTTGATCACAGATTACTGGAATGGTATCCAAACTAATAGTCTTAAAATCTTTGTAGTTAAAAGTGTATTCTCTAGTTAATCTTAGAAAACCATTTGCTCGAAGCATTTCAATTTCATTAATTTGAGTACTTTCACATAGCTTAGATATGATGTATTGGTATTTCTTTTTAGTAGAATAATTTAGAAAATCTTTTAATAATTCAGCTTCCTGTGAATCAAATTCATGAATCTCTAAAACTTTTTTAGAAGCAAGATACCTGGAGAAAAGTATCGAAGAGGCAACTTTGCCATTTTCTATTTTAGCAAAGTAATCTTTCCCCCAAATGAAGTCTTTTTTAAACCTTATTAAATCTATTAAATTAAGTATTCTGCTCTTATTCATGCTTTTCAATGATTTAATTATCATTGTCGCACTGATTTATATTTTCAATAAAAAATAGCGTAAAATCACTGCATTTTAAATCTCTCTTTAATTTATTCTATTTAAATAAGTTAAAATTACATTTTATGGCTGAAAAAGTAGCAAATAAAGTAGTTCTTGCATACAGTGGTGGTTTAGATACTTCTGTGGCTGTTAAATGGCTTATTGAGCATAAATGTAACGAAGTAATATGTGTTGCTATTGACTTAGGACAAGGACAGGAGCTAGAAGAAATTCAGTCTAAAGCTCTTAAAATTGGAGCTTCTGAATGTAAAGTTATTAATGTTCAGAAAGAATTTATTGAAGAGTATTGCTTTAAGGCACTTAAGGCTAATGCTAACTACCAGGAAAACTATCCTTTGGCTACAGCTCTAGCGAGACCTTTAATCGCCAAAATTCTAGTGGATATCGCTCATGATTATAAAGCAGATGCTATTGCACACGGTTGTACTGGTAAAGGAAATGATCAGGTTAGATTTGATCTTTCTATTATGGCTTTAGACCCTAAGCTTAAGATTATTGCTCCAGCTAGAGAATGGGGAATGTCCAGAGAAGATTGTATCGATTATGCAGAGAAAAATAATATACCTATTCCTATATCTAAGAAAAAGCCTTACTCTATTGATTTAAACCTATGGGGAAGATCAGCAGAGTGTGGAATTTTGGAAGACGCTACAGTAGAGCCTCCAGAGGATGCTTATGGTATGACTATGTCTCCACAAGCAGCTCCAGATGAACCAGAATATATAAAAATTAGTTTTGAAAAAGGTGTTCCTGTTAAATTAAATGGTAAAAACTATGGAGCGATTGAATTAGTCGAAGAGTTAAATAAAATTGCTGGAAAACACGGTGTCGGTAGAATCGATAAAATCGAAGATAGAGTAGTCGGTATCAAATCTAGAGAGATTTATGAAGCTCCAGCAGCTGTTGTGCTCGGGCAGGCACATAAAGAGCTTGAATACTTAGTGATGACTAAAAATCATAAGTCATTTAAGAATCTTCTAGATGAAAAATACTCGGAGTTAGTTTATCAGGGTTACTGGTTTGAACCACTTAGGGTGGCGATCGATGCATTCATGGATCAGTCTCAAGAACATGTTACAGGTGATATAGAATTAAAACTTTATAAAGGTTCGAGTACTATTGCTAGTCGAAAATCACCATATTCACTTTATGACAAAGGCTTAGCTACTTATGATAAAGATGATGAGTTTAATCATATGTCAGCTGTTGGCTTTATTGAATTATATGGAATGTCTATGAAGACTCATGCTATAGTAGCTAATGCAGCTGAGAAACCTATAGCTGCAAAGTAGTTTGAGCTTTGCTCACTGCTTTTCAGAGCTTTTAATACAAGCTCTCCTAGGCGCCTTTAGTTCAGTTGGTAGAACGTTGGTCTCCAAAACCAAATGTCAGGGGTTCGAGTCCTCTAGGGCGCGCCATCTTTATTTAAACTAAATACTTCAATCGCCTAGAGTCCTCGAACCCCGAGGGGTTTCTCTTCTACTGCGACCTTAAAGGTCGCGTCTAGGGCGCGCCATTTTAGTGTAAAATTTTTATAATGCTACTAAAAAGAAATGTTCCACCGTTCTTTTATTTGAGAAATATAAAATATGAAATGCTTGTGGTCATCTGTATTTCAGTAGTTATTGGTTATTTACATAAATTTCAATTCGCTGAAGAAATCGCTGTACCATACGTGATCCCCACTGTTTTAGGTACCGCTATTTCACTACTGTTAGCTTTTAGAACGAATCAATCCTATGAAAGATGGTGGGAAGCTAGAAAAATTTGGGGAGCTGTCGTCAATGATTCGCGCAGTATAACAAGACAGCTTATTAACTTTACTGGTTTTGATTTACGCAGACCAGCGAAGCCTAAGCTTGCTCAAATGAACTTAGATGAGAAATCACAGATAGTGATTAAATCAGTTCAGGCACAAGCTACTTTTTGTCAGGTGCTCGCAAGGCAGCTTAGAGGCTTGGATACTGAGCAGCTGCTAGCAAAATATTTCTCGGGGGATGATTATGAATATTTAAAAGCTTTTAAAAACCGAGCAAACGCAATTTTACTTTTTATAGGGCGCCAAGCGACAAATCTTTATCAAAAGTCTGTAATTACTGACTTTCAACTACAGACAATAGAATCTTCGCTGGTTAATTTAACAACTCAGCTGGGTAAGTGTGAGCGTATTAAAAATACGCCTTTCCCACAGCCATACAGCGTCTGCTTGCATGCTTACATCTATATTTTTGCTGCTATCTTACCTTTAGCCTTGCTTAACTTTTCAATTCTTGAAGAAACTCTTCTAAGCTCGACCCTCTCAATCATCTTTCTTCTTATTGAAAAAACAGCAATTTTAAAAGAAGACCCATTTGAAAACCGTCCTACCGACATTTCAATGAATCAGATGGCTAATAATATTGAAAGAAGTATTATGGAAATGCTTGGGGAGAATGTGACGATTGCTTATGAGGATGTTGGGAAGTATTATGTGCTTTAGTCTTGATATGGCATAATTAAAATTATGGATAAAGCCACGGAAAATTGGCTTAAAATTGCTGAAAAAGATTTAAAAGCAGCTAAGGTTCTTCTGAAAGCTGAAGAGAATATGTCTGTGATTTTCCACCTTCATGCTGCTTTAGAAAAAATATTAAAGGCAATAGTTACGAACCTTGGAGCTGAGCCACCAAAAATTCATAATTTGAAGCGTTTAGCTGTAGACTGTTGCAAAATAAAACTAGAAAAACATCGAGAAGAAATTCTTGTTAAATTAGATAAATCATTTATTGATACTCGCTATCCTGAAGACATTGATGAATGTGAACAAAAGTATAATCTTGATTACTGCAAGGGTATATTGAAAGATGTGGAGGTGACTTTTAAATGGCTAAAAGATTTACTGATGAAGAGTTAAAAGATACCTTGAAGAACTATTTGTCACTTCTTGAACTAGAAATTAAGGTTGATAAAGCTTTACTTTTTGGTTCATATGCCAAAGGTGATGCCCATGAGTGGAGTGATATTGACCTCTTAATTATTTCAGATGCTTTGCCAGAAGACAGTCCTAAAGGTGCTAATGGATTTTACCTTGATTCTTTAGTGGGTTTAGAGAAAGTACCTTGTGAACTTGAAGTGATAGGGGTTCATCCTACGAAGCTTGAAAGTCCAGTTACTAAATTTTTCTATGATGAGGTTTTTAAGACAGGAAAAGAGTTTGATTTGAAGACTAAGACTTTTAAAGATATTGAAGGTGAGTGTTTATTAAATTAAAGTGCCAAGCTCGGAAAGTTATTTACAGATTTTTGATTTTAAAACAGCTGTTACAGCTATAGGTTTGTTGATTACTGCTTATACTGCAATTAAAGATGAATAGGACTTACGCAACGTGACAAATCCCTAACCTGAAGATTAAATAAAATTCATTGGCCAAATTCAAGTTTAAATGTTTTGCTTTT
>CALBDR010000275.1 GCA_937927525.1 uncultured Candidatus Melainabacteria bacterium | reverse complement strand
CCATTGTACATACTGATCTCCATCCCAAGCCTCTTCAAGCTCAAAGACAGAGTTATCAAGAATAATTTGTCTGCCTTTAGCCTTTGCTTCTACGAACTTATTCCAGTACTCTTCGTTTTCTTCAAAGAGATGGACTAGCGCATAATCATAATCAGTAAATGCTTGTACCTCATCAAAGATACTCAATGGTGCTTCATGCGCAATTTTTACCATAATTAATACCTTGTAACGCGATCACTCATTTCAGTGATAAGCTTATTTGTTACACTGAGTTTTTCTTCAGCCTCGGCTAAAAGAGCAATTTGTTCTTCGACAGCTGATACGATATCAGGGTGCTCTCCAATACCTACAGATTGAAAGAGGTACACTCTAATATTAGCCTTGTACTTTAGAACTTCAGCTTCGTATTTCGCTCTTGCAGCTTCTAGTAATTCACTATTCATTTTACCTCCTGCGCTAATCTCGCGCTAGTTGTTGTTGGAGAGCAATGTTATCAAAGAACTCTTTCTTTACATCACAGTTATTAAACTCTCCGCGTAAGACGGTTGTTTGTGTAACCGATGAATGAGCACCGATACCCCTATTTTCACAACAACCGTGACGAGCAGAGATATAGACAGCTACGTCTTGACTACCAGTAGCTCTTACTATCTCTCTTGCAATATCGTTACATAGTTCCTCTTGTAGAGTACCTCTACGAGCACACCACTGAGCGATACGAGTGTATTTACTCAGACCGATAACTTTCTCACCAGGAATGATACCGATATAAGCAACACCAGTTACAGGCTGATGATGATGGGAGCACATAGACTTAAGCTCGGAGCGCACTACAAGCATTCCAGTATAACGGTCGTCACCGCTATTAGGAAATGCAGTAGCATTAGGCATATGATCGTAACGACCGGCCATAATCTCGTTAAAATACATTTTAGCAAGACGGCGGGCAGTACCTTGCGAGTTAGGATCATTATGGCGATCAATAATTAGAGTATCAAGTACAGTCTCAAAAGCTTCTGTAGCTTCATCAATTAGCTGCTCTTTTTCACCGCTTTGTAAGAGACGGGCAATATTATCACCTGCCCAGTATCGCTTATCAGCATTCTTACAACGTTCAATAATTTCTTCGTACTTTTTCATTTAACCCTCGTAGATCGCACTATTAGCATCATGTTCAAATACTTCAACTGACTTAACCCGTACAGTAGGATTAAGCGCAGTACCTTTTTTTACTCTATCAGATAGAATGACTGCAAGCTTATTATACGCCATTTCAGCAAAGCGTTCACATCCTACGCCTGGTACAACTCGTAGATCTAGAATAGCAGTATTAACTGTATCAATAGCACCTACGTCTGCTAGAGCCTGAAACTTATCTAGATGTGGATCATCTTCTGCGACCAACACAGTATGATCAAACATATACTCAAGCCATTGTTTGAACTCTTTGAGTCCGCCGAAGTCCATTACCCAGTTACGCTCATCCAAACTGTCACACTCAAAAACGCAACGAACGCCAATTGAATAACCGTGAAGAAGACTACAGTGGCTATGTCTACTACGCCATTGTCTAAAAGCGCAAGAAAGTCCTCGATCGGTTCCATAAGTTTTTGTTGAATAAAATTTACCCATTTCATTTTCCTATAACATTTTCCCAGAGATAAGCATGCACTCTAGCTGATACTCTGTAGCCTCTATTCAATGCTTCGTCAGCAATCTCATACGCTGGTATATGACCGTCGATTTCACCTTTTTGACCTTCTAAGGTTCCACCTAATGGCATAATCCATATAGGATATTGTACGCCAGCATCACGGTACAATGCAACTAGTTCCTCGATCTCATCCCAAGATTCCTTAGAACAATTACACACAAACTTCAATTGACCGTTAGTAGATAGATTATAGTAGCGCTGTACACACTCAGGTTTGATAGCTTTCTCTCGTTTTTCACCGGCAACTGTCCATAATTTAGGACTAACAGAGAAGAAAAGTTCTGATCTTTTACGCCAGGTT
>CALBDR010000274.1 GCA_937927525.1 uncultured Candidatus Melainabacteria bacterium | reverse complement strand
GGCACTTATATGATTATAGAACTTCCTTTAAATAAATTTAATATTTAAGAGTTTAAAACTGGGCATATTACAGTTACAGCCTATGTATAACCCAATTTTTGAAGACGAAAACAGAGAAGATGATCTTAAACAATTAAGGGAAATGATTCATTTAAGATCTACAAAAAACCACATCGCTGATTTCTTCTCTGACCTTTTCTTTTTCTTCAGGAAACATCCTTTTAGCTGTTTATCAGCTTTAGCTTTATTTGCCATTGGCAAGAAGTAATTTAAAGATCTAAGCTAAAATTAGCTAAAGTGCCTAATCCCCAATACTTCTTAATTCTAAATATAACGCCAGATTCATTCTCTGACGGTACAGACCACATCGCAGATGGAAATTACCAAGATTCGAATTGGCTCGTAAATAAAGCGAACGAGCTGATCAAAAGCGGTGCAAACGTTCTCGACATCGGTGCAGAATCAACAAGACCTGGCGCAGAGACTATAAGTGCTGAAGAAGAGATTGAACGCTTAGAAAAATTCCTTAAAGTCTTTTGTGAAAAGAGTGACTTTCCACTCTCAATCGATACTCGCAAGAAAGAAGTTATGAAAGTAATCCTTTCAGAGCCTTTATTCTATAAAAATATTGCTTTCATAAATGACGTAGAAGGCTTCAATGATGAAGAAAAACTAAAAGTAATCAAAGAAATTGATGTCGAAAACAAATTAAAACTAATCGCGATGCACTCAAGCGTCGGGGTTCCTCCAAAAATTAAGACTCACATGATTCCAGACAATTTCTATTTAGAAAAAAAGCATCTACGTGCAGGAACTTTCTTTAATTACGGAAAAACTTCAGATGAAAACCTAAGCGAAGAGGAAATGGAAGCTTTCTTTGAAAATCTTTGTCAGTTTTTTGAATCTCTTCAAAAAAAGGCTAAAAACTATGGCATCAAAGAAGAAAATTTAATTTTTGATCCAGGCTTGGGCTTCGGTAAAAATTTAAAGCATAGCTACTCACTCCTCCAATTAATCCCTAAATTCATCCAAAGGTTTAGATCTGATATCTTTATAGGAGCTAGCCGTAAGTCTTTCATTAAAGAGATTATCGAAAAAGAGAGTATTAGTAAGACCCTAAATCATTCAGACTACTCAAATGCTTTAGACCTACTAACCGAGAAATACCATAATCTGTGCTACCAAGTCGGAGCTAATTTATTTAGAGTACATGTTCACCCATCTGAAATTAAGGCATATAATATTCATAGATAGGATTTGTGTAAGATCTAATAAGTAATTAAATAATGAAAACTGAGCAAATAATCCAAATATTTATTGACGACCTTGTGCTTGAAGAGCAGGAAAAAATGGGTGCGCAGCTAAGTGACGAGTATCAAAAGAACTGTAATGAAATAAAAAAATCCTGTGAAGTCTTCGGTGACACTATAGCTATCACTATTTATGATTATTTTGAATCCTTTTATAAATTAGTAGAAGAAGCACCTTCGATGCTTGACCCAGAGAAAGTTTTACAAGAATTTAAAATCGTAAAAAATAAAGGCGAAAACCTCAGAGACTTTATCGATAAAGAAGTAGAAAGCCCAGAGGAGCTTGATACTTTCTTAGAAGAATATAAGCTAACTATTGAAAATCGCTTATCAGCAATAGAAAAAGAGCAAGAGAACCGCAAAGCTAACCTAGAAGCAGCTATTGCAAAAAATATTTACTTAGAAAATATAAGTGGTTCTGAAGAATTAGTCTTAAATATTCACCATCATGTCCAACCTTTAATAGGAATGAATGGCCTACTTAACTACCAGATCAAGCAAATGGTAGAGACGAATGAACTAATCTATAAAAAGCTTTTAGAGGAAGCTAAAAAGCACGATAAAAAAGTCGTTTATATAAAAGACAAAAATTCAGATGAACTCACTGAAGAGAAGAAAGCTGAATTCTTAGAATATGTAGCAGAAGATAAAGATATCATCTTAGACTTCTCACAGAACTCAGATCCAGATGATGAAAGCAAACAAGCAGCTCTTGAGATCTCAGAGGAACTTGCTTGTAATTTAGTTTATAAGATTTGTTGGGAAGCTGAACTTAATATTGAGATTGCTCCTTAAAAAGTCGATAACCCCTTAAGTTAAATTCTGAATAGCTTCTAACCTTCTAGAAACTAAATCCCAATTAATAGTTTTCTTAAATGCCTTTATATACTCTGCTTTACCTTCTTTTTTAAATTGAGCAACATATGCATGCTCATATACATCTAAAGCTAAGATAGGGATAACGAAATTAGGGAAATTATCACTATGGTGTTTTAATGCATAGTTAAATAATCTACCGTTTAATAAGTTAAAAGCCGTAATAGACCAACCATCAACTTGCATAGCAAGCTCAGTCAGGTTTTTCATGTATTTATCAAAAGACCCGAAAGTTCCCTTTATCGCATCATCAAGAGCATAAGATCTTTTAGTCTCTTCTGTAGTCATATTCGAGAAATAAATATCATGAAGCGCCATACCATTTAATGAAAAAGCTAAATGCTTCATAGAAAATTCATTTACATTTCCCGTCACCATCTCTCTTTCAGCACGGTTAACATTCTTAACATAGTTATGGTAAAGCCCTAAGTGGTTTTGAATGACACTAGCTTCTAAACCTAAACCTGGCTTATTAATTAAGTGTAAAAAATTCTTTTCCTGATAGCTTCCATCTTTATATACAGGGTAAAGCTCTGCCATATCAAAGCTTTTCACTTTAGTACCGTTACAAGCAGTTAAAACACCAGCTAAACCTAGGCCTAAACTTGAAACAGCGGCCGCACTAAAAAAATCTCTACGAGTCATTTCTTTCATAATGACTATTATAAGAGGCGACATCCAAATTTACTATCCCCGCAGCAAAGCTGACGGGGTATATTG
>CALBDR010000273.1 GCA_937927525.1 uncultured Candidatus Melainabacteria bacterium | reverse complement strand
TTGAGACCTGCAGCATTGATCTTTTGCTTAGCAACATCAACCAAACGCTTCATAGTATCTAAGTCTGATTCAGTTGCATCACCATCAATAGCTTTCTGTTCGATAGCCAGATAGTCGTTCACAGCTTTGATAGCAGCGTGAACTTTAGGATTGTTATCACCATGCTCTTCTAAGTCCTTATTAAACTGCTTTACAGCTTGCGGACACAAGTCTAGGTGTGGGTAGTCTTTACCACCCATGTTAGCTTCAGTGATATAGGCTTTCGCCATAATATCTCTAATTGAGTTTTCAAGCGATCTTGACATTTTGGTTCTCCAATAGTTCTTTGTAATAGTTGTTCCAGAGTTCTGCGTATTCTACATCTTTGCAATCATCAAACCACGGTCCACCTCTTGTGTAGTGGATCACTTTTGGAGAACCATCTTGTGGTTCCTTGTAATGACCCTCAAGCCAGTTATATTCGTGACTAATCTCTCCAATCATATCATCTCTTAGCCACTTAAACTGATGTAATGTACTAGGCTGTGCATTATTTACATTAAACAGGGTCATCTCAGCATGAGCTGGATGATCGCAATTCCATAACACAAAACTTGACCAGTTCTTTCTCGGATATTGATACTGTACATTATTTAAGAATTTCGTACTTTCAGAAGGGTTGTAATCATGCTTAACAACCTGTACAGCTTTACTTGGATCAAACTGATCTAATATTTCTTTTATATCTACCAAAAACAAGAAGTCACAGTCACAAAACAATGCTGGACCACTTGTGTTAAGATGTGGGACCAAGAATCTTGAAATCGTAAACTCAGTAGATCCAATGTCCTCTTCTCTCCAGTATAGTCTATCTTTCCTCAATGCATTGAGCTTAAGAGGATGGACTTTGACTGGAATAGATGCATGCTTTTCAATACTGTACTTACATACATCATATGCTTCTGGTTCTTTACTATCCCAACCAATAAAAATGTTAAACGGTTCCATATTGATCTCCAAGCCAATGATAATTTAATTTTGGGTTGCTTTGTAAGTAAGGCAATAAAGTCTCCCAGCACTTTCCGTTGTGTATTTCTTCTAAAGACCATTCGCAGTTAGCGAGTCTCGAGTAATGGTGTTCCAAACTGTCTTTATCTGGATAAAAGTCCAGATTTTTATCTTTAATAGTACTTCTTGTAATGTCTGAAACAAAGTTTCCTTCATGCATTGCAATGTGAGGTGTTCCAAACATTAAACTCTTAACACTAAATGTTGTTGTAAAAGAAATAGCAGTACTGATGTTATGATGAGGAACTTCTGCCTCTTTAGTATCGCTGATCTCTTTTACTTTAAATCTTCTACATGCATCTTGAAATTTTGGTCCAAGAGGCTCTTTCTTCTTTCTATGAGTACGAACATACAATGGTTTGTCCGTATGTTCTCTCAACTGTTTCGCTGCCTTAAAAAACCAGTTACTGACGTCAAATTTCATCATTGCTGGAGACGTCTGTGCATTCAATGCAATGACTATTTTATCACCTTGTTTCTTTTCAAATATGTTATCATACTGATGATACTGTCTTAACATATTCCAACGATCGTAATCTGGTTCTGGCATTGTACACATATTGTTTACAAAACCATTAGCATGTACTCTGACATACTTTGTTGGGTTCTTTCCTTCAAAGAAACTACTTGTAATAACTATACATGGCTTACCATTTTTGTATACGTATTCTTTAGCAGCTCTGTTTTTGTAATCGTTACCCAACATAATAAAACAATCAAATTCTGAGATGTTCTTTGGCTTGTCTCTGTCGTCAAATATCTCAGTTTGATATCCTAGCTTTCTGAAACCCATCAATGCCTTCATGTAGATTTCAGAGCTTGGACTATACACCAATGCCAATTTTTTCATTAATCTAGATCGCTTACCTTGTTTCCTTTTGTCCACATTCTACAAGACCAATAACGTGGCTTCCATTTAGGACCTGGATTGTCACAGTTATGTCTTGCTCTGAAACTTCTTCTTCTATCTGGATCATCTCTCTTGATCGATAGGTTAGGATCACCAAAGTTTACCTTGACAACATTTCCTTTGTCGTTCTTTACATAGACATGAAACTTCTTCGGTCCTTTTGAACTACGAATAGGATCATTAAGAGTTACTTTTTCTCCTTGGTACTCTGCTTCGAGAAGGGGGAGATCGACCATGCAGTCTTCGCAAATAGCTTCGAACTCTTCCCAGTCTTCCTCCTCGCGCTGGATCTCCATGTGCGGCGTGTCCTTGACGTACTTCTTGACGAGCTCATCAGTACCTTCTTCTCCTGCACCATGTTCTTCAGTAACCATTTTAGCCAGCTCTCTAGCATCAACACCTCTGAAGTTTTGAGCTATTCGCTGAGCATAGTATTCGATAGAATGTTTAAGAGGACCTTCTTTCTTTTTACGATCAAGAACTTGTCTAAGAATCTGCTTAGCAGTCTGATACGTTCTTGGCTTAAGAAGATACTTGTTTAACAGTTTAGTAAACCAATCCTCAGTAATCGTGGGGTGATCTTCGTATCCTCTTTCAAACTGGATACCTACATCTTTAGCAAAGTGGGTTTCACCCATTCCAGCACCAGTTTCGAAAGCCATCTGGAAAGATTCGTCTAGTGACTCATTTGTCATTGTAGGATAGGGACTATGACCCGTTT
>CALBDR010000272.1 GCA_937927525.1 uncultured Candidatus Melainabacteria bacterium | reverse complement strand
AAAAACAGGAAGTTCTACTGGAGTTTGTTTTACCTCTTGGGGTAGCATTGCTCTTACCTCTCATTCATATTGTAGAATATCGAAGTGTTTTTTATTACATAGAAAGTTATATAAATACTCTAGCACGATAGTCAAAAAAGAGTTAGTTAACGATAAACTATGTATTAAGGAGTAATCATGAAACACTTACTAATATTAGTAACATTATCATTAAGTTTTTCTTCTTATCCTAGAGAAGTAGACAAATATCGAAGAGGTGCTATGTTTAGTTGCGCTTATACTTTACGTGATTTAAAAAGTAAGAACATAGTGAATAAAGACATGGACTCATGGTCTTACTGTAGGATAATGGCTGAGAAAATATCACATAAACTTAAAAAAATGGACGAGGAAAAGAAATGAGATACCTAGTATTACTACTCCTATCATTCAACATATGCTTTGCACAGACAATCCAACCTATCAAAAAAGGTCAAGATGCTCCATACTCAGGCTATGTCATTGACAGTAAGTTTGAAAAGGCCATTCGCAAGGAAGCTAGGCAATTAGACCTTGAGAGGAACAAAAACGAGGTTCTAAGGCAATTAGGACAGGTACGTGATAGAGAGGTTGACTTTTACAAAGAACAAGCGAGAGAGGCTAAAAAAGACCTTAAACGAGAGAAATTCAAAAAGGTAATATACACAATCCTTGGCGTAATTGCTGGAGGAGGAGCTATATACCTTGGGAGTAAAATAGCTAAATAATGGCAAGGAAAACACCGAAACATCACATGGATCACTATGACATAGTACATACCGATTGTATTAGAGCAGAGTCGATGAATTGTTATGTAGTAAGATCATATATTTCTGTGGAAAATATATATAATGGATATGAGGAGTTAGTCGTCAGAGCCGCTATATCTCCTTCACGCATAGATGATTTATATGATTTTATTGTACTTCGACAGGAGAAACTTTTAACATACATTGCCAATAGAGTCAGGGTGTTGTTTAACAAAGCTAAATTCAAGGGCGTAATTTTAACCAACAAAAACAAGAAGAGATTATTTAAGGAACTAAATGAGACTTTTACTGCCAATAATTCTATTCAATAAAAAGATAAAAACACCATTCGGCTACAAAAATATCAATACTATATCTATACCTACAAAAATAGAGTTGACAGATGATCAAAACTATGTTAAATTTGTATTCAGATTGTTAGGCTTTGGCATAGAGTTCAAATGGAGGTTAAATGATTTTACTAAATGATCACAATATAACGCCTACAATATTCCCAGATAAAACATCACAAGTTTGGAACATCGATCCTAAGATTGTAAAAAATCATAATGTTATTCATTGGGAATTTGAAAGCGAGTCTGAGTTGATCCATGTGGCTCAGTTAAAGGATTTAGTAGACCAAATTAACCCCGAAGGAGAAACTAGTTTATTCATGCCCTACCTACCTTATGCTAGACAAGATAAAGCTGTTCAAAACGATCAAACATTTGCACTTAGAACTTTTGCTAAGATTATTAATTCCTTAAATTTTAGTTTGGTAGAAACTTTAGATGCTCATAGTGAAAAATGTTATTTAATTAATAATATGTGCAATCTTTATGGATCTGGTGAGGTAACAGATACTTTATCCGTTTTAGATATGGAAAATAAAGAAGAGGTAATAATTGCATATCCAGATGAAGGAGCAAATGTTAGATACAGTCGTTGGTATGATTATTACCCCAAAGTAATTGGGACTAAAGAACGTGACCAACAAACAGGTTATATTAAAAAGTATATAATTCAAGGTAATCCAGATGGTAAAAAAGTCCTTATGATAGATGATATTTGTGATGGTGGGATGACTTTTATCCTTATGGCTAAAGAACTCTATGCCCAAGGTGCTAAAGAAGTTAATTTATTTGTTACACATGGTATTTTTTCTAAAGGAATTAAGCCTTTAAAAGAAGCTGGTATAAAAAGAATATTTACAAGAAAAGGTGAAATTTTTGAATCTAAAGACACTAATTATATTTACAAGGAGTTTTAATGAAAGGATTAATCCCAACGCTATTATGTGACTTTTACAAAGTGAGTCACAAAGACCAGTATCCAGAAGGTACAGAAGTAGTTTACTCTACTTGGACACCTAGATCAGGT
>CALBDR010000271.1 GCA_937927525.1 uncultured Candidatus Melainabacteria bacterium | reverse complement strand
AATTCTGCACTATATTTTTTTCCTCGTGACATTATGTGTTTTCCTCTTATTATTTCAAGTCAGCACACCACTCAAGTCAGATTTATTGGTCCGATTTTTCAAGTCCACTATAATCATTACCGGCAGCTACAATACAAACAACACCAAGTGACTTAGCATAGTCAAATGCATCTTTTACCAATTGACTATAACCAGCTCCTCCCCATGAAGCAGAAATAACGTCTGCACCATGATCCGCTGACCAAACTACAGAATTAGCAAGAGACCTATCAGTAGCATTACCAGTATCACCTAGACCTTTTACAGCCATGATTCTAGCTTTAGGCGCAACACCGACAATACCAATTCCATTATCCGCAACAGCAGTTATCGTACCAGCACAATGAGTACCATGACCATGTCTATCCATAGGATCTTTGGTGTTAGCTACGACATCATATCCGAACATGTCTTAGATAATTTCAGAACTTTCTATTTTTCCGTTAGCATTTGAATCAACATCATTCAAATCAACTCTTCCATCACCATTAACATCATTAAAGTTCGTAGCAAAGGTTTCTACTTTAATTAACTTTTCTGCATAAGCAATATTAGGGTTACTTTTCAACTGAGATAAAAGTGAATCTGCTGTTTCACCTTCTGGGATTTCTATAGTGTATGTTCTATTTAAACCTATTTGTTTTTTACGCTGTCTTTGGAGTCTTTCTTCTCTTAAAGTTTTAGCAGTAACTCTTTGAGCTTTTTTTGCGGGGTTAGAGACTGAAGCATCATCAGTATTTACGGTGTCATCAGAAAAAGTTTTTACCATTTTAAGGTTAGGGACATGGACCTTATTTCTTAAAAACTTTCTAGCCTCTTTTTCATTTTCAAATCCAGGATTCAATATGGAATCAAGCAATGACTGCAAATTAAATTCCTTGGCGTATTTTTTCTTTATCTTTCATCCTTTATCTAAACTCAATTATCTTACCGATATTCCCATGGAAACTAATTATTAAAGCTAATAAAAAATTTTTGAATAAATAGCACTTGCATGTTAAAGTTTTAAATCTAAGGTTGCTAATTTTAATTAGTATTCCAGGGCTTGTGGCGGAACTGGTAGACGCGCATGACTTAGGATCATGTACCTATGGTGTAAGAGTTCGACTCTCTTCAAGCCCACCACTTTTTAAAGTATTTAATTATTGGGGGAGGGTTAAAATACTTTTCCAATTTGTTTTAAGCTACTCTCATCTGGTCTAAATATTGATACTAAACCTCCAGAAGAACTAACTATAGATGGAACTTGATCATTATTAATAGCAACAGCAGCAGAGGATTTTAGATTTGTGATTGGATTTAATCCAGAAATTATTGTTTGCTTAGCTAAATAGATTTCTGCATACATCTTTTGACGTGACTCATTCTCTGCTAGCATTGTTTCAAGTTCTTCACGTGAAAAGATTTCCTTCTCACCATTAACATTAACAGTTATAGCCGATGCATTTGCATCTTTATAGCTGAGATAAGAGAAGATTAATTTGTTTTTTCTGTTCAACCAAAATTTTTCGAGTTAAGTCATCTATGCCTTTTGAGTTTTCAATTTTTTTATCAATAATATTTTTAGAACTTAAGTCCTTAGGGTAAAAAATGACATTATCGCCATTTAAATCTTGAACAAACAACAATTCATTAGAATCAGTATCGTTAATAACTACATTTCCTGAATTAATCTCGATACTATATTTACCAGCAAACATTTTGTGTGGTGAGTTTTCTTCGGTTTTTTCAGCTAAAAATAGCTTTCTCTTTGTAGAAGCAAAGCTTAAATTTTCATCGAAGTCAGGAATATCTATATATTTTTTAGAATCTTGAGAAATTCCGCCTAGAGTAATGATTCCATTATAGAGTACCATACCAGAAGCACTATCAAAAAGTATAATTTCTTTTTTTCGAAACACTATCATAGCTTGATTTAATTATTAAGTCTCTGCCTGGAATTTTTATCTGATCAGCATAGCCTTCAACAAACTTTGTTGAGCTATTACGCTTATAGTCTCTCGTGATATTTGATTATTTATCTTTTCAATATAGCTAGAATCTTCATCCAAGAATTTGATTTCGGACCTGGTAATAGGATTTTTAGTATCAAGTATTTCACCTACCAATACAGACTTTTCACTAGGAGTAATAATAAGGCTTTGTTTTTGTAGATTTTGTGCATTAGCTTAACGAGTTTGAATTAATAGCTCATCAGCGCTATGAATTCTTTTAACTATTTGAGCAAGAGGATCACTACCTTCCTGCTCACGCCTTTGGTTCACTCGTGCTTGAAGATCACTCCAATTAAAGGAGCCATCAGAAGGCATTGATAAATTACTCATGATCAACATGATACAAAAATAAAATCATTTTAAACATTGAGGCTCAATAAAATTTATTTAATAATAGCTAATTAAACTAAGAAATTCTTCACAAATAATTAAATTATCAATAGTAAATATATTAAACCTGTTATAATTTAAAGCTCACTATGTCTAAGCAGAAAACTAATAAGTCAGCTAAAAAAAGATTTAAACTAAGCGCAAAAGGAAAGCTTAGTTTCAAGAAATGTGGTATTAAACACTTAAATACTCACATGTCAGCTAAACATAAAAGAAGACTAAGAACACCTGAGTCCTCAGTTCATGAATCTCAGTATGAAAGAGTTCTTTCAATGTTCCCGTACACTAAGTACGCTAGATAGTTATAAATTATATAAGAAGGTATAAAGGCTAAGTAATGAGAGTAAAAAGAGGAAACGTAAATAGAAAAAGACATAAGAAAGTCTTAAAACTCACTAAAGGTTATAAAGGTGGTAGTAGTAAGATTTTTGTTGCTGCAATGCAAGCAATGATGAGAGGTCTTAAAAAAGCTTACGTTTCTCGTAAGTTAAAGAAAAGAGATTTCAGAGCGCTTTGGATTCAGAGAATAAACGCGGCTACTCGTGAGTTAGGAATGTCTTACAGTAACTTCATTAATGGTTTAAATAAAGCCAATATAGCTTTAAACAGAAAAGTTTTAGCTGATATAGCTATTAATGATAAAGCTGCATTTGCTAAATTAGTAGATCAAGCTAAAGTAGCTTTAGTAGCTTAAAAGCCTAGTTAAAAAAATTCTAAAATACGCCCTAGCATAATGCTAGGGCGTATTTTTTATTCATTCTATCATGATGGGAAAAGATAGCACTTAAACAGCAGCAAGCTGACGATTCAAATGAATCAATTCATTCTGCAACATAAAAATTTCATCATCAGAACTATCTAAATTCTCTTCTAGTTTCTTAATGGCATTAATTTTCTTTGTAATTTTATTTTTTATTTTTAGCTTTTTAATTGCACGAATTAATTCATCAAAGCGTGATTTAAATTGTTTCTTATTAGATTCAATCTCAAGTCCGATATCAGCTAGTAAAGATTCATACTTCATCTCATGAATAAGTGGTAAAGCAGAGAGCTTTTTAAATTTCTCATTGACATTAGCTTCTGGATTTTCAAAACTAATTTCAACCAAAGAATCCAAAATTTCAAAGTGTTCTTCACAAGCCAGTTGATGCTCAGCTGCCATAAATTCCTCAAGCAACTTAGTGTCAATTATCATTAAAGCTAATAGCTCTATATCTAATTCATAAAAAATATCTTTTTCTAAAGAAGATTTTTTACTTTTCATTAAGTTTGGAGATTTTCTCTGAGAAGTTTTTTGTTTTTCAAAGCTTTGGAAATCATTTCTGTAAAGTTTAATTTCACTTTCGATTTGCTCTGCCACTATTCTTTGATCAATTTTCAATTTCTCAGAAAGATTGAAAACATATTCTGTAAATTCAATTTTATTAGAAACAAAATAAAGAAAGCGAGCAATCTTTTTTACAATTATCGACTTTGCTCGGGGATCCTTTACTGAAGGGCTTCCTGAATTAAGTTCTTCAATATATTTATCAATTTTATAATTTATAAAATAATTAGCATCATTAATTAAAGTTTGAAAAGCTTCAACACCATTCGCTGCAATAAACTCATCTGGGTCTTTTGCACTCATATCTATAACTTTAATGGCTGGATTTAGACCAACAGAAACTTGCATAATTTGCTCAAAAGCCTTTTCCTTAGCTGCTTCACCAGCTGTATCAGCATCTAAACATAAATAAATATTTTTAGATGGAGTAAACTTCATTAATAATTTAGCTTGCTTAGCAGTGAGAGCAGTCCCCTGATTAGCAACAACATTTTCAATACCACTTTTATAGAGTGCAATTTGGTCAAAGTAACCTTCAACTAGAATTACAGCATCTTTTTTTCTAATAGCATTTTTAGCTAAATTTAAACCATAGAGATTATCTCCCTTGTGATAGAAATCAGTCTCTGGAGAATTAATATACTTAGGAGATTCGTCTTCATTATTAAGCTTCCTAGCACCAAAAGCTAAAATATCTCCACGCTCATTAGCAACTGGAATCATCAAACGATCACGAAATCTATCATAGTAACGTCCAGATTTTTCATGATGTATCGAAAGTCCGAAATCAAAGAGTTTCTTATCATCAAGTTCTAGCTTTTTCTTCAAATGCGTTAATAAATACGTCCAGTCCTCTTTAGAAGCTGGTGAGAAACCGATTTGGAAATCCTTTATAGTATTAAGATCAATACCTCTTGCTTCTAAGTAGTCCCTACAGCCTTTGGCTGCATCAGCTGCCAATAATTTTTCATGAAAATATTTAGCAGCTTCGTTATAGACTGAAACGTAATCTCCTTGGATTTTTTGTTTAGATTTAGCTTCCTCACTAAAATCCAACTGCACACCATAACGCAAAGCAAGATCTTTTAAAGTCTCAGAAAAATCCTTTTTATGAAACTCTGACCAGAACTTAAAGACATCTCCTCCAGCTCCACAACTAAAACATTTAAAAATACCTTTCTGAGGACTAATCTGCATCGAAGGTCTAGTATCATTATGAAAAGGGCAAACTGCAACATAACCAGCCCCTGATTTTTTCACAGGAATATGGTCTGCGATAAGTTCAACAATGTCTGCTTTTTCTTTAATTTGACTTATAGGATCAGCCATTGATTAATTTAATTATAACAATACAATCTATCTTTAACATTAAGACTCAAGCTTATATTGATATATAAAATAAGCTATCAAAATTAAAAAGAAATTAGGCATCCACATCGCCATAAAGGCTGACATTCTTCCTGAATCACCAAAGGAATTAAATATCGCCTGAGACATAAAAAAAGAGAAAACAATTAAACCTAATAGTATATAGTTCCAGTTAACACTTTTTCTTTTTGCGCTTAAACCTAATAAGGCTCCAATAATAGCTAAGATTATACAGGTTCCTGGATAAGAAAAACGTTTGTGAAAATTAGATTTTATTGATGCTAAAGAACTAGTCTCTAAATTCTCAGTCCTATGAAAATTTATTAAACTCGATAATTCAATAAAGTTAAGTAAGCTAACATCCCTATAAGCACTTAGAAGCCTTTGAGGATCTATCTTAGAGGGAATAGAGAAATTATTCAAATCACTTTTAAAGTTATGTCTAAAGCTCTCATCAGAATTCATACTCTCTTTTTCAATGAAACTATAGTCTAAATCTTTCAGATCCCAGCCTTGCTTATTTTCGTCAAAACTAGCATTAGAGGCTAAATATATATCAAGTGGACCAGATTCTTTAAAATCAACTAAAACTATATCTTTATATTGATTTTCAACAGGTTTAGAAGATTTAACATAGAAAATCCTCTCTGTTTCTCCAGTATTACTTCTTTTAATATAACTAAAACTCTTAATCTCTTTTTCTGACTTATCCATAGCTCTAGCATAAATAGCTTTACTTTTAGGCTCTGTCAAAGGGTAAATAAATTCTGACACTATAAAACATATTAAAGAACCTATCAAACCAAATACCAGAACAGGCTTCAGTATTCTAAGTAAACTTGCTCCAGCAGCACGCATAGCAATAAATTCAGCTTGAGCTGAAAGTCTTTGGAATGCTAAAAAGCAAGCAAGTAAAATACAAACAGGTAGGGTGCTTAGTATAATTTTCGGAATATCTAAGAGCATAATATATGGTCCCAAATACCATGGAATAGACTCAGATG
>CALBDR010000270.1 GCA_937927525.1 uncultured Candidatus Melainabacteria bacterium | reverse complement strand
AAAATAAATTTAAGCACTTGAATAAGTTGTCTAGTGTTTCAGGGTGTTGACATTTATGCCAGAGCTTAAAATAGCCCAAGCTTATCCAATAGTTTTAATAACGATGTCTATTGTTGCACTAGCAATGATTTTTTACTTTAAAATAAAGAAGTGGTGGTAGTTTAAATAATGTTTTTGGATCAGTTTTCGTCGATTGTAAATGAACAGTTAGGTTTTGACCTTAATGTGCAAGTAAAGGGTTTGAAAACATTTGCTTTTCTATTAATACTTTGGTTTGCTAATGCTTGCTTAATAAAGCTAGCTTTGATAAAGGTTACTGACCCTAAGTCCAGATATAAATCTAGAAAGATTTTTGGTTATATTAGTTCTGTTGTTGGTGTGATAATTATTGGGAGAATTTGGTTTGAAGGTTTCTCATCTATTGCTACCTATTTAGGTTTAGTTTCTGCTGGACTAACTATTGCCCTTAAAGATTTGATTAATGATCTTGCTGCTTGGCTTTTTATTATTGGTAAGCAGCCGTTTAAGTTAGGTGACAGAATTGAAATTGGTGAAAATAAAGGTGATGTAATTGATATTGATTCTTTACAGTTTACTTTGCTGGAAGTTGGAGCAGGTAGAATTGATGCTGAGCAGAGTACAGGGCGAATGGTCCACATACCTAATGCGCAAATTTTTACAACACCTCTTGCGAACTTCACTAAAGGCTTTGAATATATATGGAATGAAATTCCGATTCTTGTTACCTTTGAGAGTAATAGGTCTAAAGTGAAGAGCATTTTAAATGAAGTTCTTGACAGGCATGTAAAAGATGTTGTCTCTAAAGCGAAAAGAAAAATTGACCAAGCTTCGCAGAGATTTTTAATTAATACTTCCAAACTCAATCCTAGAGTTTATACTGACATGCGAGACAGTGGAGTTTTATATACTCTAAGGTATTTATGTCATCCACAGAAAAAAAGAGATACTGTTGAGGAAATTATTGAGGATGTTCTAGAAGAGTTTGATAAGCATAAAGATATTGATTTTGCTTACAATACAACTAGAGTGTTTCGTAATAATGAAGAAGGGAAGCATCTAGTTTAAGCTTATTCTCTAGAGTTCTAAACTTATTCATCTATAGTTCTTACTAATCCTAGCATTAGTTTTTTTGTATTTAAATTTCGAAAATCGAAATAAATTATTTGATTAATAAAATTTTAAACTTTTTATGTAGAAAAATATTTTTGTTTTGGGTATATTAGTATTGTAGGAAAAAGCAAGTGGTCAGAAATGGTAAAGAAAGCTAAGCAAGCTGAAAATTCTGAATCAATAGAGGATTTTGAAGAGTTCTTTATCCATGCTGATGAGCCTGTTTTTACTACTGGTGTTGTTTGCAGATTACTTACGATACCGATATGGGTGCTAAAGCAGTTAGATAGTGCAGGGATAGTGTCTCCAGATAGGGTTAGTACTGGTCAATCCCGCCTATACTCTAAAAGAGAGCTTGCTAAGCTTAGCAAAGTCTGGTATCTGATGAATCAGCGTAAGGTCAAAGTAGACGGCATCAAGGTCATATTAGAGATGGAAACGATAGGCTATATAGATTATAGGTAGCCTGTGTGATTAGAAATAAAAGGAGCTTAGTGATGATTGCATTAGTTTCCAGTTGATCGATTTATCAATAGTGTAGAAATTTTAAGGAGGATAACAATGAACATAATACCACATAGAAAACGTAGAAACATTTCTAGCTTAAGCCCTTTAAGCTTTATAGAAGATTTGCAAGCTGATCTTGATAATTTCTTTGGAAATTCTCTAGTAAGCTACTCCCCTAATACCCAAGAATCACTGACTAGTAACTGGTTACCGAGTACTGACATTCATGACCTAGGTGATAAACTAATGGTGAAAACTGATTTACCTGGAATTGATAAGAAAGACCTTGAGGTCTCAGTAGAGGGAAACACTCTTTTCATTAAAGGTGAAAAGAAACATGAGGAAACTACTAAGGACTTTGGGCATATTAGAGCGGAACGGTTCTTTGGTAGATTCGAAAGAGCACTCCCTTTAACTGATGACATTGATGCAAGTAAAATTGATGCATCTTATAAAGATGGTGTACTCACCGTAACTGTTCCCCGAAAAGAGGAAGCTAAGCAGAAACAGATTCGAGTAAATATCAAATAAATCCCCGCTGAATAGGAGTTCCAGATCAAATTTAGATCTCTTTTGTTCATTTTTTCTCTTGCATTTTCTATAAACCTTTTTCTCTTGGTTAAAGTCAATGCGACTGACTTAATGTTAAACTCATCTGGGACTCCTACTATTAATCACCCATTTAGAGCATTTGAAAACTATAGAAATAGAATGCTTGAAATGTTTCAAGATTTTGATTCTGAATTTGGTGGTCATATAAGTATCTCTGGTCAAAGAGAACTTTTCGAAGAAAATAAAAATAGTAACGGCTTTTATAGCACTAGAAGAAGTTTAGCTTCTTTTCACAAATCTGTGACACTACCTAATGATGCTAATGAAGATGATTTGAAGGCAGATTATGAAAATGAAGTTTTGAAAATTACCATTGGGAGACTTAGTGGAGAATGGTTATAACGATGCTATGTTTACTTTATAATAAAAGAAACGCTATCAGAAAGTTTTTTCAAAACCTCTTAGCTTCATTTTCACTAATAGTTTTACTACTTAGTAGTAATTCTTGTGCTAAAGCTTCTATAGCTCCAGCGCTAGTTAATTCTTCCATGCCTAGCTTGGCTCCAGTCTTAGAAAAGGTTTTACCTGCTGTAGTTAATATATCAACTTCTAAAGTTGTTGGTGTTGAATACGAAGACTTGTATTTTGATCCTTTCTGGAGAGGCTTTTATGGAGTCAATCCTAGGGAGAAAAGGTCTCAAGGAATAGGCTCTGGAGTAATTATTGATAAAAACAAAGGCTATATTTTAACCAATAATCATGTCATAAAAAAAGCTGATGATATTTTTGTAACTCTTAAAAATGGTGAAAAACTTCAAGCTGAATTAGTAGGAGCAGATGCTAGTACTGATATTGCAGTTTTGAAAATTAACACTAGCACCCCTCTCACACAAATACCAATTGCTGATTCAGATCAATTAAGAGTTGGTGATTTTGCGGTTTCAATTGGAAATCCTTTTGGTCTTAGTCATTCTGTTAGTTCTGGAATAGTAAGTGCTCTTGGTAGAAAAGGGTTAGGTATAGAGGGCTATGAAGACTTTATCCAAACTGACGCTTCTATAAATCCTGGGAGTTCTGGAGGAGCTTTAATTAATCTTAGAGGTGAGTTGATTGGCATCAATACAGCTATTCTTTCACGCTCTGGAGGGAATATTGGTATTGCTTTTGCTATTCCCGTTAATATGGCAAAACAAGTCAAAGACCAGATTCTGAAATATGGTTCAGTTAAGCGTGGTTCTATTGGAATTAAAATTAGTGATTTTAATGGTAAACATGAGGGGGCAATAATTGCAAAGATATTAAAAAATGGACCAGCTTATCAAGCTGGTTTTAGACCTGGAGATATTATTATTGCTATCGATGATAAGAAGGTTAAAAATGCCTTAGATGTGAGGAATATCATTGGTTTAAAGGCTGTGGGATCTAAGCTTTCTATTAAATACTTACGT
>CALBDR010000269.1 GCA_937927525.1 uncultured Candidatus Melainabacteria bacterium | reverse complement strand
GATGCTAAACAGGGAGTGAATATACTTCCTCCTAGCGGGATGGTACTAGCAGATAAAGGTTATGATACTGAGGAATCTCAAACAGTTTTTTGAAGGCTTGTTTAACCATGCAGATAAGTGTGTTAGATATATTCGAGGACTTGATAAGGTTACTTTCCATCAAACACTTGATGCACTTGCGCAAAACTTCAAAACCTTGCTGAATATCGAACCTTTGCTCTTGCAGCAGAGGATACGTGTGTCTTAATTTACTTGTAAGGCAGATAAATTAAGCTATTTCGATACTTTTAAGACAACATTCTATCCTTGATGAAGCTTTACCTCTAAAAATTATTTGCTTTATTTGCTAAATATTCGATTCTGCGACACGCCCCTTAAGTCTATTGATTAATACATCAGAATCTTGATAAGTATACTTATCATTAACAGAGTACCTATTAGACATTTAATTTATAAAATTTATTCACATTACGTATAGCTGTTTCAGTGTCTATTTCACCTTTAGCTATCAAGTTCAAATCACGTAAAGTATCCCTCGGAGAAGATTTATTACCTTCTATCCTTTGTTGAGCAATGGCATTATTCACAACCATTTTTCTAAATCTCAAAGATTCTCTCTTTATATTAGATTTAGGCGCTTGAACTTTCATTTTAGTTTCAAGAATGTAAAAGCATTTACATCTATATATACAATTATATTATGCCTTTTTTATATTAAGATCTAATTATTTGTAAAAAAGGCATTATTTTTACTAATTTAGATGATTTTATCTATTTTTCTACTTAATTTCGATATTACAAAATCTAATCTTGCCATCACGCATATACTTCACCACCAGCTTAGCTCCTACAGCTTTTAAGCCAATAATATTTCTAAGATCTAAAGCATTGGTAACTTTCTTATCATCAATAGCTTCCAGGATTTATAGAGGCATCTGTCTGAATAAAATCTTCATAGCCTTCAATGCCTAATCCTTTTCTACCAAGCGCACTTACTATACCTGAGCTGACCGAATGACTTAAACCAAAAGGGTTTCCAATAGAAACAGCAAAATCACCAACTCTCAACTGATCAGAATCAGCTACTGGGATCTGTGTAAGAGGAGTCTCAGTATTAATTTTTAAAACTGCTATATCAGTACTAGCATCAGCTCCAACTAATTCAGCTTCAAGCTTTTCACCACTTTTAAGAGTTACATAAATATCATCAGCTTTTTTATGACATGATTATTAGTTAAAATGTAGCCATTATTTTTATCAATAATTACTCCAGAACCAATTCCTTGAGATCTTTTCTCTCTTGGGTTAACTCCGTAAAAACCTCTCCAGAAAGGATCAAAGTATAAGTCTTCGTATTCAACACCAACAACTTTAGAAGTAGATATATTAACTACAGCAGGTAAAACCTTTTCTAAGACAGGCGCTAAACTTGGTGTGGATGAATTAATTAATGCTGGAGCAATAGAAGCTTTAGCACAGGAATTACTATTAATTAATAACATGAATACTAAAAGTGAAGTTATGATACTTTGGAAAAGCTTTTTAGTAGTATCTCTTCTAATAAAAAATAAACTTTGCATTTTTACAACCATTCTCCTTCAAGCTCCTCATAAGTATTGATCTGCCCTTCATTAATATTTTCATTATTAGATCTTTTTTCACGAAGTCTTCCAATAGTAATTTTCAAAACTTCATTTTCATAATTAGCCTTCAAGTCATCTTCACTAGCATCATTCGGTAATGTCACAGACTTATGAAAAGAAGCGAAACTTCTTTTACTGCTATGAAAGCCATTACTATTCTGATTTTCTTTTAAAACTTCTCTTTGTCCGGAGATACTTAATTGATTATTTTTAAGTTCAACATTGATTTTTTCTTCATCTGAGCCAGGTAAATCAATAACAACAATATACTCGTGATCTGTTGTTTCGATATTTATATCGGGGTTAAAAGAGCTGAATCCCATATCACCACTAAACTCTGAGTCAAAATCTTGAAACATCTCTAGCATTCTATTTCGGTAATTCTCAAAAGCTGCAAAAGGATGATTAATTGAAGGAGCCTTGGACTGATTTAACATTAAGTCTGAAGCATAGGCTTTAAGCCCTGTAGGTATATTTAAGATGAATGCAAGAGAAAAAATGAATACAAGAAATTTACTTCTCATCTAAGACTCCTATCAATTAATTACAAATTACTTTATATTAACTTTGATTTGTTTTTGTTTAGCTTCTTCTTTACGAGGAACAGTCACAGTCAGTACTCCATCTTTATACGATGCATCAATTTTACTTGCATCTATATCTTCAGTAAGAGGAAGCGCTCTTTCAAAGCTACCAAAGAACCGTTCAGATCTTATATGACCAAAATCTTTAGTAGCCTCTTCATGTTTCTTTTCACCTCTAATAAATAGAGTATTCCCTTCAACAGAAACATCAAGATCCTTCTTATCAATCCCTGGTAAATCAGTTTTCACTAAAAGTTGATTTCCTAAATCATGAATATCAGTGCTAGGTAACCAGTTACTAGTAAGAGTTCCTTGATTACTTGGTGAATAACTAATTAGTGAGTTTCCAAAGAAACTATCTAAATCAGCTTGTAAGTCTTCTATAAAGCTGAAAGGACTTAAGCTAGATATATTTCTACGTTTTCTATATGGTATTAAGTTCATTTTTATCCTCCATGAAATTTTTACAGCACTGAAAACCTAATCAAATGAAATTTGACAGATATCAGATTTTGCTAAGCTTAGCAAGCTCTCTTTTAGAGTATAGGCGGGATTGACCAGTATTAATTCTATCTAGAGATACTATCCCAGCACTATCTAACTGCTTTAGCACCCATATCGGTATCGTAAGTAATCTGCAAACAACACCAGTAGTAAAAACAGGCTCGTCAGGATGAATAAAGAACTCATCGAAATCCCCTACAGATTCAGGATTTTCAGCTTGTTTAGCTTTCCTTACCATTTCTGACCATTTGTTTTTCCTATATTATTAATATACCCAAAACAAAATTATTTTTCTAGATTAAAAGTTTAAATTTTTGTTAATCAACTAATTAATTTCGATTATCGAAAATTTAGTCATGGAAAAGCTAGTGCTAGGATTATTAGCAGATTATCTATGAAGAAAGGACAATTACCTAAAAAGATTTGTGTTGTGTGTAAGCGCCCCTTTGAGTGGCGTAAAAAATGGAAAGCTTACTGGGGTGAAGTTAAATATTGTTCTAATAAATGTAGGAATAATAGAAATTCTCAAAATTAAATGGATACTAATAAACTAGAAAATTACAACCAGCAACTTTAGTCTTAGTTTATTTGTTTTAAAGTTTGTTACTACCTTTACTTAAGCCAAGCTTTTCTGCATAAAGCTCTAATGTAAGATCTGGATTCAACTTTATTAGTTCTAGAAGATCTCCCTCATTTTTTGTGCTAGTTTTTGTGCTAGTTTTTGTGCTAGTTTTTGTGCTAGTTTTTG
>CALBDR010000268.1 GCA_937927525.1 uncultured Candidatus Melainabacteria bacterium | reverse complement strand
AGAAGTAGAAGATACAAAAGCAGAGTATCCTGTTTGAGAATCAATAAAATCAGCTAGGTCAGAAAGAGTAGTGTATTCTTCAAGGTTAATAGAAAGGTTAGCACCAGATCCACCAGTAACTGTAGTAGTAAGTTGACTGTCAGTGATAGAAACACTGCCAGTAGTACCTTCATATCCAATTTCTAGTGCAATATCAGAGTCTACTAAGAAAGACTCATTAGTTCCAGTATCTTGTCTTGTAATATCTACTTGTACTTCAGGCTCTTGAGCTGAATCATAAAGACCAGCATTTAAGTTAAGAGCAGCAAGATCACCAGAAGTAGAGTCAATTAATTCAAATGATTTACCCCATCCCTTAGAGTTAGCAGCAGCATCAGCATCTACTTTAATCTTAATAGTATCAGCAGCAGTTCCAGCTTCACAACTCATTCCAGAAGGAAGTAGACCATCAAGCTCAGTTACAAGCTCATCTCTATCATCGTGACCAGAACCAGTACCTAAAGTAATTACAGCTTCAGCACCACCATTAAGTCTGATTGTAAATTCTGCACCATCTAGTGTAGCACCAAAAGCTGGAATAATTCCAGAACTTACTTCAGGAGCAGACTCTTCAAGTGATTGAGAAATTTGAAAAACGTATTTGTTACCATCAATTCCAAAGTTTCTATCTTGCATAGTTCCATAAGCAGGAGCTACAGCTTTAGAAGCTTTGCTTGATTTATTTGTTTTTAAAATGTAAATTCTATTTGCAGCACCAGTAATGTTCGCATCTGAACTAGGAGAAGATAGTGCATTAAAAGCATCTACAATTGGACCGCTAATATACTTAGCAGCTACCCTATCAGCTTGATCAGGTGTAAAGAAGTTATCCTTTAAGACATCTCCTTGAACAGAATCGATTGAACTCGCAGCAGCACCACCATCAGCTTCACCCATAATAATTAGGTTCCCTGAGATAGCGACACCAACTGGAGTAGACTTAACTCTTACATCGAAGTAAGCTCCAGGTCTATTGGTTGAGATAAAACTCGTTGTTATACGTTGAGCCATGGTTATTTCTCCTCACTTTTAATATACGTAAAAGTATACCCTTTACATTTTTTTCTTTTATTATTTAATACTAAACTAATTCCAGCTTTGCTTATTTTTAATTTTACGGCAGCTTTTGATAAAGAATAAAATTTTTCATTAGTTTCTAAACATATAAAAGGCTTGCTTGTTTTTAAAAAACCTTTTCTTAGATTTTCAAGTGCTTTTTTAGTTACTTTTTCACCTTTTCTTTTTTTATTAAGATTGCTAATTTTTTCTTTAGTTTCTTGACTGTGTTTTTTTCCATAAAATGGATTTTTTTCACCCTTTGTATTTTTAGAAGTAAAACTACCTGAATTAGATTTAATTAATTTTTTTGTACCTTTATTCCAAGGTGTAAAATCTCTATTTTTCATGGCTAAGCTATGTTTTTTTTTGGCTTTTTCAGACCATTTTAGACCTTTATTAGCCCCTCCATTACCACCTTTAGAACCACACTTTTTAATATTTGCCTTGGGTTTTAAATCCATTTGCCCTAATCTTTCATACAGTAAAGCTTCATCTTCTGATAGATTTTTTATTAAAATTTTAACTTTATAATTGTATTTATTGGTTATATTGTGCCAATAATTATTTCTACCTGATTTTGACCAAGCTCTGTTTCCAGAACCTTTACCAATATAGAAAACTTCATTGGTATTTAATTTTGAATGTGTATATACATAAAATCTATTCATAATCATAATTTGTAGCCAAAGTGTCTGATTCCGTCATCAAACTTTTCTTTTTCGTCAAATCCAGCAGCTTTAAAATGTAACCAAATAATATTTTCAAGTTCTGGTTCCAACCCTAATTTGCGTTTAAGCTGAACAAAATATTTTCTAAAATCTTCTCTTTTGTACTTTTCTTCAGCTTCAGGACTAGCTTTTTTAGCAGCTTCTGCAATAGCAAGTCTTTGTTCTCTCGGTGTTAACTCTTTCTTTTTCTTAGTAGCAGCCATGATTAATATCCTGTTTTGCTAGAACCCTCTTGAGGCTCTTGCATAGATTGTTGCTTCATCTTTCCCTGCTTATCTTGTGGAGCATCTGCAGGAGCCATATTTTTGCCCATCTTCATATCTCCACATTTTTTCATTTTCTTTTTCTTTAGAAATTCCTTAAGATTTTTTGGTTTTTTCTTAAGGTCTATTTTCATTTCTTCTTTTTTACCCTTATTTACCGCTTTTTTATCATACATAACTTCATCTGCAGCAGCTCTAATTTTCTTTTGATCACCAGAGATCATTTTTTTATTACCATCCTGCATTTTCTTTTGTCTATCCATGTACTTCTTAGGAATTTTCTTTTCTTTAGCTGGCTTATATCCTTCACTGGCTTCATCACCAATTTTTTTACCACTAGCCATATCAA
>CALBDR010000267.1 GCA_937927525.1 uncultured Candidatus Melainabacteria bacterium | reverse complement strand
GATAATTCTTTTAATATTTTTTATAACTGACCTTATTTCATAATTAAACTTAAACTCTAAAGCTCTTAGCCAAGCTAAGCCTCTCCCCCATAAAGAAATCTATAAAGAGTTTTTTATATTTATCAGAAAGCTCGCCACCACACATAATAGTGCAGGAGCGCAATAAGCGCACATATTTTCTAAAAATCATAAACTCATCTTCTTTCAAATCTTTCTCTTTAATAGCAACTTCTTCACCGTTATAAGCACGCAAATATCTATCACTAAGAGCAATTTCAGTAAAACAGCTTTTTAAATTAGAAGCCAAAGCTTTTGAATTTTTAGACATTTCAGCTAAAACTGGTTCTAAATGCTGATAAATTTTTTTATCGTATTCTGCAAGCTTTAAATTAAGAGTCTCGATATCCATACTGAATCAATCTCTCACTATCACCAAGCTTCTCAATACTTAAATCCAAAACCTGTATTTGATCCTTTTTCTGAGTAAGCATATTTAAAACCTCTTCACTCAATTTTTCAGACCACTCTATCGTAAAAAATAATCTCTCCTCTCGATTTATTAACTCAAAAAATGCTTCTAAATTCAAATTAACTTGATACAAATCCAAGTGATAAAAAACAATCAGGTCTTCATCAAATTCAAAACTATATTCATGGATACCAGCAAAGCTAGGGCTGGTAACAGTTTCTGCAACATTCAAAGCTCTTGCTAAACTTTTCACAAATGTAGTCTTACCTGCGGCCATGCCACCTTTAAATAAAACAACCAGATCCTTTCCAGAATTTAAAAAGTCTTTTACTTGAGTAGCAAAACTTTTAGTAAAAGCATCTAAGTCTTCTAAACTAGAGATTTTTGTTTCTTGGTTTAGCATAATTAAACTTCAGAATCTAAGGGTTGTGGAATCTCTAATCCTTCACCGCCGATAGTTTTTGCTTTCACGCCATCTATATATAAATAAACTGGTCTACCTTTCGCTAAATTTAAAGCTGTTTCACGCAACTGCCTAAAACGAACCTGAATAGTCTCTGAGCCACCACCTTTCATAAACTGACTACTGATATCAATATCCACTGAGTCATTCGATTCTTTTATCGAAATGAGACGAACTCCTTCTGGTATCTCTGTAGCTAAGCTAAGTCTATCCTTCTCATCTAAAGTAGGTCCTAAGAATAATTCTTTTAAAGCAGTTTCATATGCAGACCTATCATTAGATGTATCTCTTAATACCGGAATCAAGACTACACCTAAATCATCACTAGCCTTAGTAAAGTAAATAGTTACTTGTGGTTTTTTAGAATTAGAACCAGGAACTCCCTTCTCGACTGTACAAGAAAATAAGCCAAAGGATATTAATAATACAAGTACAAAATTTGTAAATTTTCTATAAACGTTCACAAGATATATTTTAACAATATCGATATAAGTAATACTCATTGGAACCTAAGTTATAATAACAAAATGGTCAAAACCCACCTAAATTTTATTCTCATCCTATTACTTATTTTTATAAGTGTTTTTAACAATCTTAATGCAGAAACAGCTGAAAAAGTAGCTATAGTAGACACTAAACTAGTATTGAAGAAATATAGCAAAGCACAAAAAGTTCTTGAAGATATAGCAAAAGCAGAAGAAAAATTAAGGAAAAAACTTCAAGCAAAAAGACTTCAACTCCAAGACGCAAGAGCCGCTAAAAAGACTGAAACTGAAATTCAGTTACTAACTCAGCAAATTAAAAACGAATTAGAACCGGAAGCAGCAAAGCTTGAAAAAGATTCAGCTGCTAAAAGCAAAGCTATAGAGGATGAGGTAAAAGCAAGTATCGAGCAAATTAAGAGAAAAAATAAATATTCAATAGTAATGATAAAAGACGCTGTTTTATTTGGTGGAGTAGATATAACTGATGAGGTTCTTAAAAACTTAGAAGGTTCTAAACAATGAATAAAAAAGTGATTTTCATTTTTGCCATAATCTGCCTTAATCTTCCCCTAAGTTCTTTTGCTGTTGAAAAAATTGAGCCAAAACTATCTATCGCTACAGTAAATATGGATAAAATAAATTTGGATTATTCTTTAGTAAATGAAGCACGAGAAAAAATTTATAATGCCGAACAAAACTTAAAAAAATTAATACTTACTGCTAACAAAGAAATAGAACTTTTAACCACAAGCGAAGAAACTGAGCTCAGTGACGAGGAAAAGCTTACTAAAAGAAAGCAAATCCAAGAAAGCGTTGACAAAGCTTATCTTTCTTTAGGAGAACAAAAAAAACAATATAATGACAAAATAAATAGAAATATTGAGTTAATACTTGGAAAAATTGCTCATACTAGAAAGTATGATTTAATCATAAATGAGTTATTCTCGATTCAAGCAGAAAATGATATTACTGATATATTTTTAGAAGAACTAGAAAAACTTAAAGAATAAATAAAATGTCCATTCCATTAACTAAAATTGCTGAAATAGCTAAAGGTGAACTAGTAGGTGACCTAGATGCGACTGTAACGACTATAGCTACCCACCCTAATGATGCTGAGCCTGAAGATTTAGCATTAATATTCTCAGACGTACCTAGTCAGGCATTAAAGCTAATGGAAACAAGCATGGCTAAACACTTAGTGGTTTGTAAAAGTCTATTAGAAGATGAAGCATGTAAGCAATTTATTGATAAAGAAGAAGAAAAAAACTTTGTTTTAACTAACAGGCCCAGGTTTACATTAAAACAAATTATAGATCTATTATTCGTTGAAAAAGTTAGAAACCCTGAACTTAATAAACTTTCGGATATTCATAGTTCAGTAAAACTAGCAGAATCAGTTTCTGTAGGTGCTTTTACTAGCATAGCTGCAAATACTAACATCGGAGAAAACACTGTGATCTTTGATCGTGTCAGCATAGCCGAAGACGTAAAAATAGGTGACAACTGCATCATATACCCTGGAGTCACTATCTATCCCGGTACCTTCATCGAAGATCGAGTGATCATTCATGCTAACAGTGTTATCGGTTCAGATGGTTATAGTTACGTAACTGAAGGAACTAGTAATATAGAAAAATTACAAAAGCAAGACTTCAACTTTAACAGCGGTAGACAAATCCAAGAAAAAATTAAATCCATAGGTGGAGTAATTATCGAATCAGATGTTGAAATCGGTTCTTGCTCGACTATAGACAGAGGTACATTAGGCAATACTATCATCGGTGAAGGTACTAAAATTGATAACCAGTGCCAAATTGCTCATAATGTTGAGATTGGTAAAGACTGCCTGATAATTGCAAAAGTGGGGATAGCAGGTAGCGTTAAAATATCAGATAGAGTTCTGATAGCAGGCGCTTCTGGTATCGCTGACGGCGTTAAAATCGCAAACGATGTAGTAGTTGGTGCCTACAGTGGAGTTCATAGTGATCTTGACCCTTATCTACCTGTTCTAGGTATTCCAGCACTTCCATACGGTGAATTTATGAACAGACAAAAGTCTATAATGAGAATTCCTAAATTACTTAAAGAATTTAAAGAACTTAGAGAAGAGCTTGCTGAGAAGTTTAAAGCTTCTGAAGGTTAATCTACTTAGGCATCAGCACACCCATCGCTACGCCCCAGCGAAGCTGGGTCCCTAGGCTCGCTCAGGATATGCTAATACCTAAGCAGATTAAATAATAACTTTTTAACTACAATCCCAATATAAGACATAGACTAAAAAATCTATCAAATACTTTATTTGTATAATATAAGATGTGAGCTTATCTTTCCAAGAAATATTATTTAGATTAAACAAATTCTGGTCAGATCAGGGATGTATTATTATGCAACCCTACGATACTGAAAAGGGTGCTAGCACAATGAACCCTGCTACTTTCCTCAGGGTTTTAGATAACAAACCTTGGAAAATGGCTTGTATAGAACCTTGCAGAAGACCTACAGATGGAAGATACGGAGATAATCCGAATAGACTTCAACATTATTTCCAGTATCAAGTCATAATGCAACCTAACCCTAAATATAGTCAGGATATATATATAGATAGTTTAAAAGCACTTGGTATTGATCCTAAAGAAAATGATATTCGCTTTGTCGAAGATAACTGGGAAAGCCCTACTCTAGGAGCCTGGGGCTGCGGTTGGGAAGTTTGGTTAAATGGAATGGAAGTTACCCAATTCACATATTTCCAGCAAGCTGGTGGTATTGAAATAAAACCGGTAGCAGTTGAACTTACTTACGGAATTGAAAGGTTGGCTATGTACATCCAGAATTGTGATTCTGTCTTTGACTTAGTATGGCTGGAAGATAATGATAGAAAAATTCTCTACGGAGATATCTACCACCCTAATGAAGTTGAACAAAGCACTTACAATTTCGAAGTCTCTAATATTAGTAATTTACAAAAACTCTATGAAATCTATAAAGACGAAGCAAAGTCATGCCTAGAAAAAGAGCTTGCCATTCCAGCTTATGACTTCGTCCTAAAATGCTCACACACATTTAATTTACTTGACGCAAGAGGAGCAATAAGTAAAGATGAAAGACAGAGCTATATTTTAGATATCAGATCTCTTGCGGAAAAAACTGCAAAAACTTATGTCGCTTGCCCACAAAAGTTATCATAAGCCTTAGAAACTAAATGCCTAAGTTAGCACCTAAAATCATTGACGATATAGTTAACGAAGTCTACTCTGGAGATGAATCTATAAACTCGTCTCTACCCCGGTTTCTCTCTAATAAAACTTATCTTTATTCTATAAGCTCAGCTTTAAGTGGAATTATTATTCTATTTACGATAGGGCTTAACCAGATGAGCCCTCAATTCATAGACCAGCTAAGTATGGTTCTAGATAGGATAGGATTTTTAAACTTACACCTATCCTACAAATTTATTGAAGATTTAAAATTTCCGAATCCAGTAAGCTTGCTCATTTTGATTAGTAATTCAGCATTTATACTTTATGCTGTAAGTGACTCGATTAGATCAAAAGATAAACCTAGCCAGAATCACTTTAAAGAATCATATGCAGTATCTTACGCGATCCACCTTTTATTTCTTCTAATTTTATTTATAAGCATTTTTATTGCTTATACACCGAAACCTAAAATTAAAGTAAATACACTCGAGTTCATTACAGTCCAAGAACCTACTAAAGAAAAACCACCACCTAAAACAAAGAGACGTTCTGAAAGAGCGTCAATAGACCAAGGAAAAAACAACCCTAAGAAAAAGGTTGAACCAGTTAAAAAAAATCCAAGTAAAGTGAGTAAGCCTAAGCAAGAGGCTACACCTAAACCTCCAAGTAAAGCTCCAGCAAAACCTAGCCCTAAACCAAAACCTAGAGTAAAAGGAGAAACTGGTGGTTCACAGAAAACTTCTGATAAAGCACCTAGCATGGCTCCAAAAACTAGAAGCCCTGCTAAGACTCCAAGTGCAATGCCGAAAGCTATAAGTAGAGACACAAGCTCTGAGAGCAGTAAAGTTGCAGAAAAAGCACTCTCACAAATCCCTAGCCCCACTGTTCCAGGCAGATCGTCAAACTATACTCCTAACATTTCTAAAGGCTCCTCATCTGCTCCTAGTGATTCCTCAGGCTCTGGCTTACCAGCACCTAAAAATTATGGCTACTCTAGAGGTTCAGGTGGTGGCGCCGGAGGAGGAACTGGTTCTGGGGAGGGTGGTACTGCTGCACCAAAAGCTGCAGAAGAAATAAGTGGCGGTGGTCCAACAGAGCAAGATCTGGTAGATAGGTTAGGTGATATTCAAATACCAGATAATATCGATGTTAGCTTTGGTAATGGTGGTGGCTTCGGTAACCCTGCTAAAAATAAATATCCCGGCAGAGCTCCTAGCGCAGCTTCTATTCCAGATATTTCATTTGGTCCTTACATGTCTAAAATACAAGAAAAAATTAAACAAAGGTGGCGCCCACCTAAAGACTCGGAATCTAAAAGAATTGTAGTATTTTTCTCAATTAATAGAGATGGTTCACTAGCAAATCTTAAAATTAGCCAAACAAATGCTAACAGTCTCGCTAATGATGCAGCATTAAACGCCATTAGAGACGCTGCTCCCTTCCCGGCTTTACCTGCTGGTTCACCACAATCTATCGATATAGAATTTACATTTGACTATAACGTTTTCAAAAGATCTAGATACTAGTTTAAAATATTAGGAGATACATGCTAATCAATAAAGTATACGCTGCAGAATCTGAAGGACTTGGCTTAGCCGAAATGGCTGGGCTTACAGGTGATCAAGAAGTCCATTATAACTACCTCCAATCATTCTGGGATTATTTCCAGGCTGATATGATTTCATCGATACCGATTTCGGTCTGTTCGATTCTCGTAATCGCCGTACTGATAGAAAGAATGTTTTTCTATAATCGCAACAGCTGCGATATCGCATTTCTTCTTAATAACTTACAGGCTCAGCTTGAAAAAAGTGATTTAGATGGAGCAAGAAACATAGCAGCTCAAGCGAGAAGCATCACAGGTGAAGTTGCAGAAGAAGGAATTAGATTACTTGCTGTTCAAAAAGAAGACTTCAGTAAGGCTTACGACATAACAGTAAATATTGTGACTAGAAAACTTCAACAATACCTCCCGATATTAGGTACAGTTGGTGCGATAGCACCTTTCTTAGGTCTATTTGGAACGGTATCTGGTGTAATTAAAACCCTGTGGAGAATGAGTTTAGGTGGAGAAGGAGGCTCTATGGAATTAATAGGAGAAATCTCAAATGCCCTAATCGCGACTGGTTATGGACTTGCAATTGCGATTATCGCCGTTATCTTCAATAACATCTTTAACAATATAGTTAAAAGATACGAAGACGATTTTCTACTACTAAAATTACTCTTCATGAGCTTCATGGAAGTTAACTTCTTTGAAGGTGGTTTCAATACAGCTGCTGGTGGAACATCAGCTGCTTACTCTGATGAATATGACGATGATGATGAAGATATTGACGATTCATCTTACCCAGACTTTTTACAATAAGGAGAATATAAAAAATGGCTTTTTCAGGTGGCGGTAGTGGCAGTGACTTTGATGAAATAAACATCACACCACTTACTGACGTATTTTTAATTCTCTTTTTAATCATGGTTGTTATTGCACCAATGATTAATGAAACTTCTCTTCCGATTACTCCTCCTCAAGCAAAAAATGGAGCATCAGCAGATAATCCAGGAAAAGTTATTAACTTAGAAATCTCTGCTGAAGGCCTAATAGCGATTAATAATAAAAAGCTAAGCCCTGACCCTATAGCACCAGAGGATGTTAATGACATGGTTACAGCCGAACTAAGCACTTTAAGAGAAGACCCTGCTTATGCTGAAGCACCACTAAATTTAATTGCTGACGCAGAGACTAAGCAAAAATTTGTAGTCGGCGCCTTAGATGCTGCTTCTGGATTAGGAATCAAAAAACTAAATATAGTTACAGTAAGTCAGAATTAGTCACGAGAAATCGGTTGATCAGTATACTTAGGCATTTCGTTAAACCCTTGCTGAACAGTGCGCCAACCTGGCCACCATATCTTAGAAGATTTAGATTTATCTATTAGACTTTCATCCATATATTCTGGTACATCAACTCCTAAGAGTTCTAACACAGTCGCTGCTATATTGCTTAAACCTAATGAGTTATCATCATTATTAAATCTTAGTTTTAGATCTGATTTCTTTTTAGAAAAATCAGCAACAATAAAAGGAACAGGACTATCACTATGTCCAGTCAACTTTCTACCTTTAGAATCACGTATCATGTCAGCATTACCGTGATCAGCAGTAACAATTAATTTACCACCCAGACTTTTTACTTTATCAACAATCCTACCTAACTGTTTATCCACGATACTAACAGCATCCTTTACTGCTGACATCTTACCTGTATGCCCAACCATATCAGGTGCAGCAAAATTAACTACAGTTAAAGCATTAGCCCCATTATTAGCTAAAGATTTAATAGTTGCATTAGCAATTTCTTCTGATTTCATTTCTGGAGTTTCTGAATAATCTGCAACCTTCAAACTAGGAATAATTTCACGACTTTCATTTGTGAAAGGCTTATTAGTACCACCGTTAAAGAAATAACCGACATGAGCTGCTTTCTCAGACTCAGCGATCTTTTTAACCTTCATACCTAAGTCATTTAAAACCTGCATTAAACCACCGAGAACAGGCTGCTTTTTATAAGCAACATTCAAAGAAACATTCTTTAAATCGTAGTCGCCTAGAGTGGTAAAACGAAAATGTTCTTTCTCGTCCATTTTTTGAAACTTTAATGCTATTTGTTTAGCTCTATCAGGCCTAGTATTAAAAAACACTAAAGAATCTTTGTCAGAGACAGGTACTCTTTCACTCTTAGATGTAATAAAAGTAGGCATGAATTCTTCAGATTTATTATTGTTGACTGCAAAATAAGTATCTAACGCATCTCTTGGAGAATCAAATTGAAATTGTGTAGACTCAGTTAAAGCTCTAAAGAATGCGCTAGTTTTAGAATCATTATTATTTCTATCCATCGCTATATCCCTTCCTGTAATAGATGTGATTTCAATATTTGGATATTTTTCTTGGATTCTATTAATTACTCTTCTAGCCATTCCAGGAGGATCGTCACGACCATCAACAATGAGATTTAATTTAATATCAGCATCCTCTAAGCCCTGATCTCTAGCAAGTTTAATCAAAGCATCCATATGGCTAAGCTGAGCATGACTACTATTAGTACTAACTAAGCCCATTAAATTAAACTTAGAATCAAGTCCTTTTAATTTAAGATCTTTCACATGATTTACAGCAGCTATTAATTCTGAATTTTTGAAAAAATTCCCATCTTTAATTTCAGTAGAAATTCTATTTGGTAAATTTGGAACAGCTCTTCCAGAACCGATAGTAACGTGACCATCTTCTGAATTCCCCTCCCTAAGATTATTAGGATCACCAATATACATACCTTTAGGATTCAGTAAGGTACTAGGATGTCTGGCCATTAATCTATCCATTACAGGTGTTTTAGCATCAGCAATAGCGTTGCCTCGAAAATTTTCTCTATAACCCCACCCATCTAAAATGACCATTACGGTAGGTGGCTGAGAATCTTTTGTTGAACTTTTGTGTAATTTAGAAATCTGAGAAGAAACTTCAAGTGATTTATTTAAATAAGGGTTACTAGTACTTGTTATAAGACCACGAACAGATCCAGGTAATCGACCTGGATAGCTTACGTCGAGGCGGTGCATTCTTAAATTGTCCATCACATCTCCTTTTAAGATATATGAAGACAACTTTGTCAGCTATTTTTTCGACTTTTTTTTATTTATAGCACAATCGTACAAAAGACTGTAAGCCTCTTACAAATTATTAAATAATCTTTTTCGTGTTATTTAGATTGGATCGAGGACATAAAAATTAACAAGAAAAGAAATTAAAATCTTGTACTGCAAATTAGAGATTAGTTACCAGAAGCGTATGGAAGCTTGGAACCATTTCTTACAAAAATAAACAATTCTTTCAAACACAATAAACTAAAGAGTTTTATCTAAACTCAATTTTTTCAAATAAAGATCGTGCAAATGAAAGTAGCGTTAGATAATCTCCCAATTTAACGAGCAAAAAAAGGAAGGAGGAAAGAATGAAAAACCAAAACGAACGGCAAAAAAATCATGAGCAATAAATAAATACCTGCCGCATCGTGAACTTCTACCCCCTCACCTAAAAAGTGAGGGGGTTTTCTATAAATATCTATAGATTAGTCTTAATAGCGTATCTTGTTATTAACTTTTAAATATAAAAGTCTAAAGCTCTAAAGTCAATTCTGCGCATATTGGTATAGTGCTAAGAGGAATTTACGCATCTAGTAGTGCAATGAAAATGCAAGCCATTCAGCAACAAATCCTTGCTGATAATCTTGCGAACATCAATACTAGTGGTTATAAAACAGAAAATATCAGTTTTAGAAGTTTCGTGCCTAGGGTAGTTAGAGGAGATAACCATAAAACCCTAGGTATTATGAATAATGGTGTCAACGTTCACACCACCAGATATAACTTCGAACAAGGGCCGCTTAGAATCACAGAAAACCCACTAGATATCGCTATCACGGGACCTGGTTTCTTTCCTGTAGAAAATCCAGATGGAGATATTCAATACACTAGAAACGGACATTTCACCATTGACAGAGATGGATTTGTGACTAATATACATGGTGACAAATTACTTGACGATGGTCTAGCGCCTATAGTCTTAGATCCAACTAGCAAAATGATAGATATAACTAAAGACGGTTCGTTTATGGTAGATGGACAAATTTTAACTCGTCTAGGAACATTTGAATTCCCGCAAGGAGCTGGAATTTTACGAATGGAAGGTGACAAATATGATTTAAATGATGACAATTTAGTTATGAATCAAGGCACTCAAGATACTTTCCATCAAGGCTTCTTAGAAGACTCAAATGTTAGTGCTGTAAAAATGTCTACTGACATGATTAAAACTATGAGAAATTATGAAGCCAATCAAAAAGTGATGAAGTCTCAGGTAGATACACTTAGACTCATTATGGATGTCGGTAGAATTTAATTGATAAAATATTTTACATGTCCATTAAAAAAGCAATATTTGCCGGCGGTTGCTTCTGGTGCACAGAGAGCACATTTGCTAAAATCCCTGGAGTCACAGAAGTTTTACCAGGTTATATCGGTGATGAAGCATACAATGCTAACTACGAAGCAGTATCTTTAGGAACCACTAAGCACTATGAAGCTATAGAAGTTAGCTTCAATGAAGAAAAAGTTAATTATAAAGAATTAGTTGAAACATTTTGGCGTGAAATTGACCCAACTGATCCATATGGTCAGTTCGCTGATAAAGGACCTCAATATAAAACTGCTATTTTTTATCTCGACGATGAACAAAAAGAAATCGCAAAAGAATCTAAAAAAGCCTTAGATGAGTCAAAAAAATTTGATAAACCGGTAGTTACAGAAATTTTAGAAGCGCCTATTTTTTATGTGGCAGAAGAATATCACCGTGAATACTATAAAAAGAACACAATGCACTATGAAATGTATCGAAAAGGATCTGGAAGAGAAGATTTTCTTGCAAAAACATGGGGAAATAGCTGTAAAATATAGAGCATGCAAAGATGCATCCTACTTATTCTAAGTCTAATCCTTATTAGTTTCTCTTGTTCAAAAAAGAGTAATAAAATATTATCAATTAAATCACCTAATAAAGAAATCAGTCTAGATTTTAAACTTTGTGATGCAAAATCACCACTCTATAGTGTAAAACTAGGTGAAACAGAAATCATTAGTTATTCTTCTCTAGGACTAGATTTGAAAACTAATAACGACTTATTAGAAAACTTTGATATTGTTAATTCTAAAATCTCAAATTTTAAAGAAAGCTGGAAACCTATCTGGGGTGAAGAGTCTGAAATAGAGAATGAATACCAAGAACTTTTTATTGAGCTTCAAGAAATAACAAGCCTTAAACGCAAAATGAATCTAAGATTCAAAGCTTTTAATGATGGAATAGCTTTTAGATACGAAATACCTGAACAGAAAAATCTAAAAGATTTTACTATCATTGATGAGAAAAGCACTTTTAACTTTACTGAGAATCATAGAGCTTGGTGGATTCCTAGTGACTACGATACTTACGAATTTATTTATAATGAAAGTAACATTTCACAAATCCCAGAAGCTGCAAAAAACAGTCATCATGGACACTCTAGACAAAAAAACTGGAAAGGAGCGAACACTCCTATAACAATGCAAAGCCCGGATCAGAGTTATTACATAAGCCTCCACGAAGCTAATCTTCAAAATTATGCAGGAATGACAGTAATCCCAGTAAAGGATTCTCCTTACTCAGATTTTGCTTTTGAAGCAGACTTAGTACCATGGAATAATGGAGATAAAGTTAGAACTTCTGCACCAATGCAAAGCCCTTGGCGAATGCTTATCATCAGTAGAACCCCAGAAGAACTTTTAAAATCAAGAATGATTTTAAATCTGAATGAAGCTAATAAAATTAAAGATACCAGCTTTATTAAACCTCTTAAATATATTGGGATTTGGTGGTCTATGCATTTAGGTATCGCCACATGGGGACAAAATGGTCGCCACGATGCCAATACTAAAAATAGTAAAAAATATATAAAGTTTGCTAAAAAACATGGTTTTGATGGTGTTTTAGTCGAAGGCTGGAATAAAGGCTGGGAACAGTGGTACCAAGACGATAATTTTGACTACGTTTCACCATATGATGATTTTAATCCAGAAGAAGTTGCAAAATTTGCAGATGAAAACGACATAGAACTCATAGGTCACTGCGAGACTGGTGGACAATTTGAGAGCTTCGAAAAAAGATTAGATGAGGCATTCAAGCTCTATGACAGAAATGGTGTCAATGCTGTTAAAACCGGTTATGCTGGAACTCCTTTTGGTACAAATAAAAAACCTTATTTCCATCATGGTCAAAGAATGGTTAAGCATTACAATGATGTTCTCAAAGCAGCTGCTAAGCATAAAATCACTTTAAATGTTCATGAGCCGATTAAACCTACAGGTTTACAGAGAACTTATCCTAATTTAATGAGCCACGAAGGTGTGAGAGGTATGGAATGGAATGCTTGGAGTGATGGCAACCCACCTTTTCACACCTGCTTAATACCATTCACCCGTGGAATAGCAGGACCTATGGATTACACACCTGGAATCTTTGATTTGGATTTTAGTGAAACTCCTTTTAAAAAAAGAAAGCTCTGGAATAAAATCGGTGGCTTAGATAATCCAGGTGGAATGCATAGCACTCTTGCAAGGCAGCTTGCTCTTTATGTAGTGCTCTATAGCCCTCTTCAGATGGCTTCTGACTTGCTTAGTAATTATGAAAAGCACCCTGCTTTTAAATTTATAGAAGACGTTCCAGTAGACTGGTCAAAAACAGAAATATTAGATGCTGAAATCGGTGACTATATAGTTACAGCTAGAAAAGATAAAAATTCTGAGAACTGGTTCCTAGGGGCACTTACTAATGAAGAAGCGCGTGATTTAACTATAAGCTTAGACTTTTTAGCTCCTAATACAGACTATAAGGCGACTATTTATAAAGATGCTGCAGATGCACATTACGAAAAGAATCCAGAAGCTTATGAGATTATAGAAAAAGATTTGAGTAGTTCCGATTCTCTGGATTTAAGGCTCGAAGCTGGAGGTGGGGTAGCTATTAGTTTTAAAGCACGAGAATAAACGAGCTTACACTATCCTTTTCCCTTGCTGAAGATCAAACTTATCTTTCGCTCGATGTAAGTCTAAAAACAAATCTTGAACAAAATTTGCAAAAAATATCTTATCTTTATCTGGTAATGATGTATTCTCCTCAACCAATTTTTCTAAATATAAGCACAGATTAGACATCAAAATATATGCGTGGTTAGTTAGAGCCGCTGATTGAATTTTATTTGAATCTTTAAATTCTGGATAAAGCTTAGAGTCGATTTCTTTAATACCTAGGTATAGATATTTATATAGTGATTTTATATCCATAGCCAATCTTTCTACAGGAATATCAGATAGAAATTCTTTATAAGCTGGGAATGATTCATCCAATAAATCATCGAGAGATCTCACTGGAACACCGCTAATACTCAGCAACTCAGATTCAAGAGATTTAGCCTCTTCTTCTTTTGAACGATCACCGTATACATTTATCACAAATTTTTTATATTCAGGGTCATGAAAAGCCACAATAGGTTCATTATCAGAAGTTTCGCCTCGAATTAAATCATGGTTATTCCATATATCTGTAATAGGTCTTTCTGTTTCAAGTAACCTAGCATAAAAACCCTCATCGTGTGGAACAGATTTTACATCTTGAGTAGTAATAGCATTCAAGAATTGAGAATAATTAAAAAAAGAATTTAAATGAGTTTGCGCTAAAGCTGAACTTGCTCTTTTTGTCCAGTCAGTATCTTCATTATTAGTATGAGCTTTAATACCTCCTGTTAAATACATCAACATAGCAGAATAAACATTATGAGCACCTGAATTATCTATACTAGTTTCTACTTCAGACCTCTGTCCAGGATTATATCTTCTATCTAGTATATTTAATCCTGAATTAATGTTATATAGTGCATAATCAAGAATCTGCAACAAAGGATAATAAGAATTCTTTTCATAGAGCTGTTTTTCATCAACATGCACAAAAGTTCCAAGCCTAATCTTACCTGAATGTATATTAGAGATCATTTTTGATATATGATTAGTTTCTGGGAAATCTAAAATATCAGCGTCTAAAAAAATTGCAGCTGGATCTGAATCATCATTACTAAAATCATGATTTCTTGCTAAATCCATTGCTGCTACAGTAGCAGGGATAGTCTTTAAACCGTTACGGTATGGGAAATCTAGTTTTGAGGACATGATTCTAAGGTTTAACTTATCTTTAAATTCAGATATTTCAGACAATCTTTTATCTATTTGCTTCTGATCAGAACCATTCACAAAAATATAAATCGGAGTTTTTTCTTTATTAAAATCTTGCTTAAAGAGCTTATCTAAAAGATTAGGGAGATTTGTTTCACTTTGATAAGCAGCAATACTTATATAGGAATTAGTATCTGAGGCTAAAGGTTTTTGCTCATTTAGAGAATCAGTAATATTACTACAAAGTTTATACAGCGAAGGCTCATAATTCTTCAAATTGTTTAAATACAATCTTAAACAATGTTTCAGCCCTTTTTTTCTAGGTAATAACTCAGGTTTTAACTTAAACTTTTGAATTGGGAAATATTTATAAATCAATTCACGTAACTCTGGTTTTAAAGTATAGTTACGCTGTTGAATGTATTTATCATTCAATAATCTATTCAAAGCTACTTGATAACGCATAGAAACGCCCATACCTGGAGAATTTTCGGTAAGCTCTTTAAGTTTAGATTTAGCATCACTACCTAATGTTTTATTACTAAAGTGAATACCATGCGCCCTTTCACTTTCCCTATAAATTGCTCTTACTTTATTTGCAGATAAGCTTCCTAGAATAGCCGCTAAAGGGTAGTCATGTTTTAATGCATTTGAGTCTATTTCATATTCGTTAGAGGGAAAAACTTTATGCGGCAACCTTCGTCCCTGATCATCATTTAAGGCTGGTAAATTATAAAAACGGTTAGCTTCTAAACATTCTCTTACTCCATTATTTCTAGGGTCATCTAATCTAGGAAAGTCTACTGTAGATGAATTAAAAAAAGACAAAGGCTTTAATTTTTTTTTGACACGCTCTGATAAGCCCTTCAAACTTCTTAAAGTATTAGTGGGGAGAAATGGCTTAGCAGAACTAGGTGGATTAACATTAGACATAGAAACACCAGTAAGCAAGATAATAACATAATTAGTATTTCGATTTTACGTTTTTTCTTAAGAATCCAAGAAACTAGGCAAAGCCCTCAAGCTAGAAACTATCAAAGTCAGAATTACTGTATACTCAGTAAGATTTAATGGCAAAGCATGAAATAAAGCTGGCTGCCAAACTAAAAAAACGAAGAGTAAAACCTTCAAAAAGCCATAAAAGCCTCTCATAAAACGACTAGAACGCAAAAAACTATTCCCCAGCGGTTTTACTTGCTTAAAACTAATAAGATCCACTAACAAACCACGCACAATAAAAAAGGCTAAAACCCACCATGCTAAAGACTTAAGAAAAAACACGAAGAAAATTAAATAAATATTTTCAACTAAACGATCACAAAAAATATCTAACTTAGCCCCGAATTCTGTTTCTTGCTTTAAAGCCCTTGCCACGACTCCATCAAGTCCATCCAGTATTATTACAAAAATTATTGAAACAGAATAAAACAGTTTCACTGTCGCTGAACTTAGATGTAACGATTCATCAGAAATATTTAGCCCTTGAAAACAAAAAATACAAAAAATTACAGCACATAAAACACGAAAAATACAGATAAAATTCGGAATATTTAAATACTTAAACACTAGAAGATTTTACAACAGAAATAAAAAAGTTCTCATACTCGATACAACATTCTAACCATAGTCTGCAGCTTTGATAGAATATTAAGATAGATGATACCTGCTTTTTTACTAGCTATTAACCCACCTAATTCAAATGCTTTAGAAGTACCAATACAACCTCCTCCAATAGTGAGATCAGTCGAAACCGCTCCCCAGTTACTCCCAAGACAAGATGGAGAAAAGCTTGCTTATTTTAGAAGGGAAACCATCCTCCCTGACGAACCTATAGTTATTGCAAGGAATGCTTTCACGAACTTAAATAAATCTCTAAATATCCTTGATGCAACTAATATCAGAGAAAAGGATAATCAAGCTTATGCATATTATAAGGAGATTAAGGAAATAGGACAAGAAATAAATTTAGTCTTGCCTTTTATGAACTATGATGACTTAAAAAAATTAGAGAAAATTACAGAAAGCTTAAATAGAGAAGCTGGAAACTATTCAAAGAATTTAGAAACTCCTAGTTTTGGTCATACGCTTCCAAAAGCTATACAATTATTTAGAAGTCACCTTGATAGTTCAAAACAAAATATCATAAAACGTATTAAAGAAACTTTAAACTTAGATGATATTCCACCTGATGCAACTATTGTATTACCAAATGGACTAGAAATTAAGCTCAGCCCTTCGCCTGAAGATCAGGACGCAAATTAACAGCTTCACCTAAATACACATGTTTAACTTCTTCCTGCTTCACTGGAAGATTACACTGCACTAAAACTCGAATACATCTAGCGAGCATGCCTTCTATCTCTGGCTCCTGAGAAGTGAAGAAAGGTATATGCTGCCAGCCCATACCAGTTCTAATAGCAGAAGAAGCATTAAGAGACTTAAGATCAGAAGTCATCGTAAGAAAAAGCATAACTATATCAGATTCTGCTTTAATATTATTCTTCTCAATAATTTCCTTAACCATCTCCACTGAAGCCGCTTTAATTTCTTCGGCGGTGTCAGCATTGACTGTAGTAGCTCCACGGATAGCAACTAATCCCATGAGTATTAAGTTTAATACATTTAACTAGCCTCTAACCACTAAAAATTCAGATATAAGTGCATTAAAGTCTTCAGCATAATCATTATACGCACTCACAAAACCGATAGTATGCTTACTTCCGAAGAATTCTTCCATGGATTCACAGAAATATGCATCATTAAAATCGCTATATTCAGTATTTATAATGAGATCTAAAGTATCTTCATATGCTTCCGGATCATAATCAAGTAACTTCTTTCTAAATTTAAAAAATTCAGCAACAGAGTTCTGAATATAGTCTTTACTTAATCTTGCGTAATCTTCACAAGATAAGTTATTAAATCTAACTTTAGAATCAATAGAAGCTGAGATTAATTGATTAATTCGTCCACGAATATATAAATCTTTTAGTGCCAAAATCTCTAAGCAATATTCTTTTAATTTCTTGCCGTTCATATGATTTCAATATCGGCAAAAAAACGCTTTTAGAAACTACGGGGAAGGTACTAAATTTATCCATAATATTTAAAAAAAATCAGTCTTTCATACCATGATTTTTTTAAAGTATCTATTTCTGATTTGAGCATGAATAAAGAGTTTAGGGCAAACCCCACTCTTCCCTTAGCTAAATTTGCTAATATAACTAAGATGGAAACTAAAGTACAGCATCAGACACCATGGGGAGCTTGGGAAGTCTTAGATGATGCTGACTCTCACAAAGTAAAAAAAGTAACCATTAAGCCTGGTCACAGATTAAGTTACCAAAAACATTTTAAAAGAGAAGAAAATTGGTTCCTAATTCAAGGAAAAGCTAAAGTAACTTTAGATGACGTAGAACAGCTTCTAAAAGAAGGAGAATTTATTCATATTCCTTTTGAGGCACTTCACCGAATTGAAAACATAGATAATACCGTTGATCTCATATTTATTGAAATTCAGAGAGGTTCTTACTTCGGTGAGGACGATATAGTTAGAGTATCCGATGATTACGGTAGAGATTAGGGTATAATCGCTTATATGGCAGAAAAAAAAGGAAATTTCTTCTTCACATCAGAATCAGTAAGTGAAGGTCACCCAGATAAAATCTGTGATCAGATTTCAGATGCAGTCTTAGACGCGATATTATCTAAAGACCAAACAGCCAGAGTAGCTTGTGAAACTTTTTGTACCACTGGTTTAGTAGTTGTAGGTGGTGAAATCACTACTAACTGTTATGCTCCTGTAAACGAGATCGCTAGAGATAAAATACGCGAAATCGGCTACTCCGGAAAAATGGGAGGTGGATTTGACGCTGATAACTGTGCCGTCATGGTTACTTTAGACCAGCAATCAGCTGATATCTGTGCTGGTGTTGATAATTCTCTAGAAACTAGAGATAGTAATGAAGAAGATACTGGTGCTGGTGACCAAGGTATTATGTTTGGTTTTGCTTGTAATGAAACTAAAGAATACATGCCACTCGCTATAAATCTTTCACACGCTATCGTTAAAAAATTAGCTGATGTTAGAAAAAACCACCCTGAAATCCATTACTTAAGACCAGACTCTAAGTCACAGGTAACTATAGAATATAAAGACGGAGTCGCTGATAGAATCGAAGCTATAGTAGTTTCTACTCAACACGACCCTGAAGTTAAAGGTGAGACAGATAACAATAAAGTTCAAGCAATCATAGCTAAAGACATTAGAGAACTAGTTATCGATGAAGTTTTAAAGGATGCTCCTGTAAGTATTGATGAAAATACTAAACTTTACTTCAATCCATCAGGTAGATTCGTAATAGGTGGTCCTCAAGGAGACGCTGGACTTACGGGAAGAAAGATTATCGTAGATACCTATGGTGGCTACGCTCGTCATGGTGGTGGAGCATTCTCTGGAAAAGACCCTACTAAAGTAGATAGATCAGCAGCTTATGCAGCGCGCCATGCAGCGAAAAATATAGTAGCTGCTGGCTTAGCTGAACAATGTGAAATTCAATTGTCTTATGCTATCGGTGTAGCTAAACCTACAAGCATTTACGTAAACACGTTCACAACAAGTGAACACTCCGACGAGAAACTTGTTCAAATTATCGAACAAGTTTTCGATTTCAGACCAAAAAAAATCATTGAGAACTTTGACTTGCTGTGGATGCCAGCTAAAAGAAATGGTAGATTCTATCAAGAAACTGCTAAGTACGGACATTTTGGAAGAGATGATTTAGATCTTCCATGGGAAAGACTTGATAAAGTTGATGAGATTAAGAAGGCTTTTGAGAGTGCTTGTGTGGCTTAACTAAGCCTTAGCCTTCTTAGATTTCATATCCTTCAGCTCAGCTTCTAAAGCTTCTATTTTCTCTTGCATAGCCTGAAGCGTAGCTCCCACGAAGTCAGGCGTTTTATTATGCTCTAAATTATCAATATTATCGATACACTCTTTGAGTTCACCGTTCATCTTCACTATTCTCCCTGGAATACCAACCACTGTAGAATAAGATGGAATATCTTTTAAGACTACCGAGTTTGCACCGACTTGAACATAATCACCAATCTCGATATTTCCTAAAACCTTCGCCCCAGCACCGATAACGATATTCGAGGCTAAAGTCGGATGACGTTTTTCCTTTTTCGTAGAAACCCCACCTAAAGTGACTCCCTGATAGAGGGTGACATTATCACCAATGATCGTAGTTTCACCGATAACCACTCCAGTACCATGATCTATAAAAAAATCTTTACCGATCTGTGCTGCCGGATGAATCTCGATTCCAGTAATAATCTTAATTGCATGCGCTGCAACTCGTACAAAAAATCTAATCAAACCATTTAAAATTCCCCACTTCTTAGTCCAAAAAAAGTGAAAAATTCGATGAGCTAAAATAGCATGAAAGCCTGGATAGCAGAATAAAATCTCAAAAATAGAATTACAAGCAGGATCTTTCCTATAGATATTTTTTATCTCCTGCCTAAAAGTCCTGAACATATTTGTGATTATACTATGCTCTAATTATTAACAAAATTTGGCATGCCCCCGATAAAATAAACCATATATTCCACTTTTAAAGAAATAAGGAGTTTATTAGATACCCTAGAGCAAACTTACACTCTTTACCCTTTAAAATCATTTTCAAGCAATTTAAGTAATGAATTGAAAAAATTTTTGAAAAAATTATCTTAGACTCTAAAAATAAAATTAAAGCTAAAATATAAACATGCCCCAAGAAATTGTTATTTGCACTAGCAACCAAGGAAAATTAAGAGAGTTTGCTGAAATCTTAGACATTCTCTACGAAAGATCTTCTTTAGAATTAGACGCTGAAAAATATTATTTTAGAAACTTAAGAGACCTAGGAATCAATGACTTTGATCCTGAAGAAACAGGAAGTACTTACCTAGAGAATGCAAAAATAAAAGCTTTAGCTGGAGCTAAAAGAACAGGACAATTTGCTTTAGCAGACGATAGCGGTATCGAAGTGCAAGCTTTAAATAGTGAACCTGGTATTTATTCAGGCAGATACCTTCGCGATCCTGATAAAGGTGTTCCAGGTCTTCTAAAAGAAATGGAAGCTAAAGATGAGAGAGAAGTTCGCTATGTCTGTGCACTGGTTTTAGCAAATCCTGAAGGCGAGATCATTTTCCAAACTGTGGCGTACTGGTACGGTGAGCTTGCTACAGAAAAACATGGGGAACAAGGCTTCGGTTTTGATCCTATCGTCTATCCAGTCTTAGAAACTAATTACGACGATCAAATTCATATCGAACAAGAATTCAAATTTCCAGAAAGTGCTTTTATAGATAAAAGTAAAACTGTTGCTGAAATGGAATCAAAAGAGAAAAACTCTTATAGTCATAGATTTAAAGCTATGAAAAAATTACTACTCTTTTTATTAAAAAAAGCTGACTTAGCACAGGATAGTGCTAATGTCATCTAGCTATAGCCATATAGCCGTTATGCCAAATGAAACTCTTTCTGAACTTAAGGTTCAAGAAGGTTTAGTTTATTTTGATTGTACTTTAGGAGCAGCAGGTCATTCAAAAATGATCTTAGAAAAACTCAATGGTACTGGACATCTATATTCCTTCGATCAAGACATCAATGTCATCAATCAACATCAAGCTGAAGCTGATAAATATGAGAACTGGACTTTAGTTCATAGTAACTTCGAAAATATTCCTAAATTTTGTTCAGAAAATAATATTAAAATTACCGGTGGCTTGCTTATGGACTTAGGTCTCAGTTCTATCCAGCTTGATGACCCCGAAAGAGGTTTTAGTTATCAACACGACACTAAATTAGATATGCGCATGGATACGAATTTAGAAATTTCAGCTTATGAAGTAATAAATCATTTCAAAGAAAAAGAAATCGCAGATATATTTTATAACTATGCTGAAGAAAGACTATCAAGACAAATAGCATCTAAAATCATAGAAAGTAGACCTATAGAAACCAGTCAAGAACTTGCTGATCTAATTAAAGATATATATTGGAGAAGGTACCATAAAAAGTCTAAAACCCATCCAGCTACTAAATGTTTTCAAGCTTTAAGAATATATGTAAACAGAGAATTAGAAGTTTTAGAAAATCTTCTAGATTCAATCCCCGAGATACTTGAAGAAGAAGCTAGAGTCGTTATTATCTCATTCCATTCTTTAGAGGATAGATTTGCAAAGCTTTTCTTTAAGAAAAAAGATGATGATTATAAATTTGAGTTACCCTTTAAAAAACCACTAGAGGCGAGTAGAGAAGAATTTAAAGAAAATTCTAGATCACGCTGCGCTAAACTTAGAGCAGGAATATTTAGAAGAAAGGAAAATTAATGCCCGTAATTTACTCTAATTACAAAACCCCATTATTATTTAGAAACTCACATCTACACACAATTTTCCCCTATTTATTACGTTCACGTCCTAAGATTAAATACTCTAGAACTAGAATAAACACAAAAGATGGTGATTTTTTAGATTTAGATTTTTTAAATCATAAAGAAAAAAATAAAAGCTTAGTAATAATTTGCCATGGACTTGAAAGCAACTCAAAAACAGGAACAGAAGCAAGCATAGCTAAAATACTTTATGACCATAATTATGATATCTTAGCTATGAACTACAGGGCTTGTAGTGGTGAAGACAATAAACTTATAAAAACCTATCACAGTGGAAAAAGTGAGGATCTAAAAGAAGTAATTGATTATGTTTTAAATAACTATGACTATGAAGATATTTACTTAGTAGGAATTAGTATAGGTGGAAACATAGTCCTAAAGTACCTAGGAGAAGAATCTGAAAAAGTAAATCCTAAAATAAGAAAAGCTGTCGCACTATCAGCACCGATAGATCTAACATGTAGCGCCGAACAAATGGCAAAAGAAAAAAACTATATTTATATGAAGCGCTTTTTATTACATCTCTATAAAAAGATGAAAATTAAAGCCGAGCACTTTCCTGATAAGGTAACAGTAAAAGATTTTCATAAAATCAAAAACTTTCATGACTTTGATGAAAAGTATACTGCTCCATTAAACGGTTTTAATTCAGCAGAAGATTACTGGACTAAAGCAAGTTCAAAACCTTATTTAAGGTCAATTACTACTCCTACTTTAATGCTGAGCTCTGAAGATGATACTTTTTTAGGGAAAAACTGTTACCCAGTAAATGAGGCTATGAATAACCAAAATCTATTCTTAGAAATCACAGAATTTGGTGGTCATGTAGGTTTTATAGATTTTAATGATGAAAATATTTACTACCATGAAAGAAGAATTCTTGAATTTTTCAATCAGGTAAAATATAAGAAAGAAGAATGTACAGCATCCCATCAAATAAATTCTTAACTCTATTAGTACTGATTTTTATCATCAGCAGTATTTTAATGTTTGTTAACATCGGCTTTGAATCTCTGAACCGTGCTTTAAATAAAGAAATAAGCACAATTAATAACGAAAAAAGTAAACTAAAAGTTTCATATCTTCAACATAGCTCTATTAATAACCTAAGCGGCACAGCAAATCGTCTTGAAATGGTTCACATCAATGATAAAAATAGTTTTATTATCTCTGATTCAGCATACGAATACAGTAATAAACTAAACAACAAAACAATCAGTGATAGATTTAATGAATACCAAAAACAAAGAAAAACTTTTTATGCAGAAATATGCTTATCTAATTATTGCTCT
>CALBDR010000266.1 GCA_937927525.1 uncultured Candidatus Melainabacteria bacterium | reverse complement strand
ACTAACGACAGAGATAGTTCTGCATACAATGCATTCTCAAGTAATTTTACAGTTGATGCTCTTTCTAATGAAAGTTCAGGCGACATGGTAAAAAATGTTGACGACTGGGATGTAGGTGTAGGAACCACTAAAGAAGGTCTCGGCTTTGAATGGATTGCTCGTTACCCCGGTACCTTAGGTAACTCTCTCAAAGTAGAATATCTTACCGTTAGAGGTTCAGATGATTCAGCAGCTGCAAACTCGGATTCTAACTTTGGAGCATGGACTTTAAGTACAGCTTTTGATGCAGCTCCAGGTACTTCACCATTTGCAACAAGTGTTGGTGCTTCTAATGATGAAGTTCACGTTGCAGTTGTCGATGAGGATGGTCAATTTACAGGAACTAGAGGAACAGTACTTGAGACTTTCCCATATCTTTCAGTAGCAGCTAATGCTAAAAATGCATCTGGAGTATCTACTTACATTAAAGATGTAATTAATAGTACATCTGAGTATGTATTCTTAGCAGGTGGATCAGATTCTAATTGGTCAGCTAATTTTGGAACAGATGCAGTAAATGGAAAATCGTTCCTAGATTCCGATATATCAGGCAACAGAGGAGCTAGATCATTTAGCTTAGCCAATGGACAGAACAGCCCATCACTTAACACTGCATCCTATCTTACAGGGTTTGACCTTTTCGAAGATAAAGACACAATACAAGTTGATTTTATCATTGCTCCACAATCAGCTGATAGAACAACTGCAACAACAATAGTAAACGACTTAGTGGTAACAGCAGGAACAACTCGTAAGGATTGTGTAGTAGTTGCTTCTCCAGCTCGTACAGATATTGTTAATAGTAATACACCAGTTACTAATGCGGTTACTACAGCAAATACGTTTACTAATTCGTCATACTTAATTGTAGACAATAACTACTTGAAAGTATATGATAAGTTTAACGATAAGTATAGATTTATTCCAGCAGCATCTTCTACAGCAGGAATCATGGCAGCATCAGATTTGAATACAGCGCCTTGGTTCTCACCAGCAGGTGCTAGAAGAGGTCAATACTTAGGTATTACTGCACTTGCTCATTCACCAACTAAGCCAGAGAGAGATACTCTTTATAAAGCAGGTATTAATCCAATTGCTAATCTGCCTGGTCAGGGAGTACTTCTCTTTGGTGATAAGACTAAACTGAACAGACCTTCAGCGTTTGATAGAATTAACGTCAGAAGATTGTTCTTGGTAGTAGAAAGAGCTATTG
>CALBDR010000265.1 GCA_937927525.1 uncultured Candidatus Melainabacteria bacterium | reverse complement strand
ACCATCCTTTCCAGAGTTTACAGAGTAATTCCCTCCAGAGTTTACAGAACCATCCTTTCCAGAGTTTACAGAGTAATTCCCTCCAGAGTTTACAGAGTAATCCAATCCAGAGTTTACAGACCAACCCAATCCAGAGTTTACAGAACGATCTAAATGATTCTGTTTTTTTTCTATATATTTTTCTGTTCCCTTTAATGATTTGTTTAAGTTAAACTGGTATTTCCAGTCTTTTAATAGTCCAAACTCCTGCCACAAAAGAGTGCTTTGGTAGGGATTCCCTTCCTTGTCTTTGAGCTTGCTAACACTGTCTTTATAAAAGTATTTTTCTCTAAACAATTCTCCCCAATCTACATTGTCATCCTTAATATTTTCAACATTTACATATCCAAGATTTCCCATCTCGGAATCTCTAACACCTATCTTCATGTATTCCAAAAACTCAACAACATATTTAATATATTTAGGATTGATACATCCGTTCCCCTTGCCTTTTATCTGCTGAGAAGACCCCGAAAATGTAGCATGGGGCATATTCTTTTTATCTCTTAAAGAATACACTTCGTCGTCCTTTCCGTAATAACCAGCTACGCAATGCCTCATTAAAAAACCTTCTCTTTTGTATGCGTTTTCCCCTATCAATTGCACTATCTTAAAACCATCTTCAAAATCTAGTATAACCTTCGTGTCCTTTTTAAGCTCGTTTATAGCTGCCCCTTTTTTGTTCATGGCTTTCACCCACTTGTCCGTGTTCTGCTTCATATGTTCATAGCTAGCCTTGCTTAGCCTCTTTGGTCTTTTATCAGAGCAAAGATAGTCAACAACATGCTCAGCCTCTTGTTGGCTTGCGTCTTTAGGAACATGTGTGTCTATCCATTTCAGCACATCCTTTTTAGCCCCCATCCCTTCTGCGTATTTTTTTAGATCTTCTTTCATAGTGTTTTAGTTAGTTTGCACAATACACATTGTGCTAATGTTTAAAATAAAATAAATGTTTTAAATAACAGCTCCGTGCTTATCGCATACGCTAGTACAAACAACAGCCACAACATAGCAGCGATAAAGAATACCGCAGTAATCGTCCAGTAATACTTAGGAAACATATTCGCCAGCACCATGTAGGTGAAGCTAACGATCAGTGCGAAAATTAGTGAGTCTAACATGTTCATAGGTTAAAGGTTAATCGCTCACCAGGGTAAGGAGGAATGATAACCCCCTCCCTGGTGAATTGTACTTTCTTTGGCGGGGATTAATTATCAGCCAATCCCCCAAAAGCTTTCTTAGACTGTACGGTCTTCATACTTTCGTTCTCACGCCTTTTTCTGTCTAAGTGGCGTCTTAGGTTGTCTCGGAGCGTACCTCTTGCCTCACGCTGCCTATTCGCTTCCGATGCCTTATTGTAAGTGGAGATAAAATCGTAAGAATACTCCACCGCTTTTCCCATCGGCCAGTAAGCAGCGATATAGAGGTTGTGCAGGTACTCATCACCAGCTACATCGTTCTTATCCAACCCCCCTAGCAGCCTTCTTAAACTTACGCCTAAGTGCTGGTCTCTCTTTCTGTATTGTGTAATTCATAGGTGTTATTGTTAATTTATAGGTGGTAAATATACGAGCAATGGTAGCAATGACAGCCAACTATCCCCTCTTCTATCTCGTCATAATTAATGTCCCCTCCGTTCTCACTCTTCTCGGCCCATTCCTTTATCTCTTCTAAATTGCCGTTGAAAAACTCTTCATCACATCCCCAGCAAACTACTGGGTACTTTTTTGTGTTTATTTCGTCTTGTATTGTTGGTGCACTCATAGGTGTTATTGTTAATTTATTAGTTACCAGTTGCTTCAGCCTCTTCCGTATCATACCAATCTATCTGAGCGCACTCCTCGCTACAAAAACGCTCTGTAATCTCTCGCTCCTCCCCACATACATCACACGCCCCCTTTTTACTAAACGACGCTAGTAGATCAGAAGCAAATTTTGCACCATACTCCTTCCTGAAAGCCTCAACAGCCTCAGTCAAATCCTTCCTAACGTATGCAATAGTCTTTTTCATAATTCATAGGTTATTAACTATCTTGTATCTGTATAGTATATTATCCCAATGTATAATGCAAGAGTTTTTTAGTCTTTTTCGTAGACGGTGATATCTTCAGCTTCTAGTAGCGGTATAATCTCCTTTTCTACTGCTGGCGAAACGCCTCTAATACCGTGATACCAGCGCCAAACTTGCACAGGTTTTCTACCGATAATCTTGGCTACTCGGTACTGTGACAGTCCGTTGTTTTCTATTGTTGCTTTGATGTCTATCATAGTGTTATTTTTTAAATTTTAATCCTGAGTATTTTAGTAAGCTTTCTGACCATTCAAACACTGAAGGGCCTTTCTCCACCCATTCTTCGAACGGCATATCTACTATCGCCTTATCCTCATCGGTAAGGTCTTTGTACTCAACCTTGTCGTCTATTGCTTCCAGTAGACTTAGTTGAGCAGTTTTCTTCTTTTTGGGTTTGTACTTTGGGAAAACCCTTTTCTTTACTCCTGGCATTAGAATGGCGCGTTATGTATTAGGGGCAACGCTCGCATAAACTCATCTGTAACAGTTGTTTTAGGCAACAGCTCCCCGTAATAAATAACGCTGTTAAATGTTAAATATTGTTTCCCTAGCTCCCTCTTCTTCAACCTGCTTAAGCCTTTAAAGTGATCGTTCCACTCCAACACCAGCTCAGGCCAGATCATCTGCTCAGCTTGTCTAGGATTCCCTTCCTGTAACACCTGAGTATAACTTCTGGCCTGTATCGGACACCTACAGCGGATCTCTGCCACTGTCTCCTTCTTAGGTATCTTAGGCGCTGGTTTTGTCTTTCGTACTCCTGGAGACATAGCGGATTAATCTTCAAACATCTCATCCAAATCCTCTATCGTCACCTCTTTAGGCTTAGCGAACTCCAAACCTTCCAACTCCTTAACCAAGAAACTAGACACCTGTGCGAAGTAGTAAGCCCAGTACCCTTCTTCGCCCTTCTTATCCTCTTCTGGCTGCGGCATCCCATTAACAGTCTCCCTCTTGTCGTAGTCAAAGTAATAACTCTGCTTCTTCTCCCCACCCTGCTGAACACTAATACCTGTCAGCCTCTTACCATCATCACTCTCAAAGTCATAAGGCCTAAAATATATCTCTTTACTAAGGTCGCACGACTTAACACGCTCAGCTAATGACCTGAAGTATTTAGATTTTGTCTTCAGATAAATAACAGCGTCCTCCAACTCGACCGAACAGGTCTTGCCAAATTCACTGTCACGGAAAGAAATATCTACTATCTTCCCACTCCAACTCTCCCAAGGGATCTCGTAAGCTGTTCCCTTGTTTCCGTTCACCTCCCAGTGTCTTTCGACAGCTTGTGGATGTCCTTGCTCTACAGGTTGTACAAAGCCTCCTTCTACGATTCTTAATGTAGGCTTGTTAGTTTGCTGTAACCCGTTAGTTTTAGGTTTTTCACCTGGCATATTGTTTGGGGTTAATTAATATGTGGTTGTATATTATATGTATATTATTCGGAGGTCAACTGTAATTTACTTTTTAGGCTCCCCTAAAATCGGGTGGGTTGGCTGCTTATTTTCGTTTACGTCTATCTCCAGGATCTCTTTGTCAAAAGGTCCAACCACTAATCGCCCATCACAATAAAACTCGAAGTCACCACCTTTTGCGATCACTGTTGTTGCCCCTTCCCTTGCGTTTCTAGCTTTAACAAAGTGAATCTCTCTATAAGCTCCGAACTTGTCGAAAAACCTCTCTCTTACATAGTCGTGAACCTGCTCTACTGACACCCAATTAAACTGATGCCTTTCCCACCCTGCGTACTTTGCGGGTTTTTTCTTGCTATTCTCGGGTGGTACCTCAGGTATCTTATCTCCGTAAACCCTGGCTGGCTTATGCTGTGTTAGGCCCTCATTTAAAGCATTGTACTCTGCAACAACGTTCTTGGCTAAGGTCTCGTTTGTAACCCTCGGAGGTGTACACCCTGTCATTAACGCTGCCTTAAATGAGTCTTGAGTCCATCCAGAAGTACCTTTAAACATGCTTCCCGAAATATCTATAGCTTTATCCTGGGCTTCTTTTGTTAGCTGACAAATCCCAAAAATAGCCACCCCATACGTCTTTGCGAAACCCTTTAGCATTGTCGACATCGCTGTATAAAACTCGTAGTCAACACCATCCTTGTCAGGCCTCATACTGTGTAAGTGATCTATCGCTATTAACTGAGGCTTGTGCTCGTCTACTATTAAGGTTAACTCATCTTTAAGCTCTTGTATCTGCTGTGTTGCCGTCACTGTCATGGCCTCCCCTTCTTCGTCTTCAGGATCATAAGACTCTTTTGGTGTTAAAAATATCTCGTCCACGATAACAAGTGTTTCAGGCGCAGTATGATAAACCTCCTTTATGTTCTCTTCATACATAACCCTTATATCCTCAAAACCTGGATCACTCAGCCCGCCCTCTAGTGCAAACTTATAATCTAGGGTAGGTTTCCCCTGTTTTCTTAGTTCCCGATTTGTTTTGTCTGTAGCTGCCATTACATAAAGAGATGGCGCACCCATTTCCAGCGGTAAATAAACCACGCTTTTACCTGCACGCGCATTCTCCATTACGATCTTATTCAACAAGGTACTCTTACCCGATCCGTGCCTCCCACTAAAGATCGTCGCTGTTCCGCGCGTGATATAGCCATACTTCTCGTCCACCTCTTTTATCCCCCAGGTATTACAAACGTTGTCCCTCTTCGCTTTAACCGTTAAGTTCAAAAGCTCTTCCAAGGTGCACCCTTGTCGTGGTTTTTTAGTCACCCTGTCTTTGTTTTCATTTATTCCTTCCATAATACTTTTTTAAGAACTTTAGCAAGTGCAGACTTAGTGAGCGGCGCCCCATAGTACTGCTCCTGGCAATACTGAACCCACTGAATGATTGTCGGACCATTAAACTCTGAACCTGTGTCGCACCCCATCAACGTGTTGTCCGCCGTATGAATAAAACAACTTGTGCCTGAGCCACCATTGATCCGTATATTATAACCTTTGGCAGTTGGGACTAACTCATAAGTTTCCCCACCAACATACTCCGTCCCACTAAACGCCATCAACGCTTCTTCCTGGGGCATACCACTAGCAAATGAGAACACATCCCTTTTGTATTTCCCTTTCTTAGCACTCTTCTTTTTTAGCTTCCTACTCATTCTTTTCTTTCTAATTCGCTCCGCCGCTTCTGATGTTACCTTCTTATAAGGGTCTTCCTTCTTAGGATCCCCAAATAAACCAAACCACTCATCTTCGCAAAACTCCCTCACCCCACCTTTACCATCATGCTGAGTAAAAAGAGTTAGGACTGATACTAGTTTCTTCTTACCTTTCTTATTATTAAAAAACCCAGGAACGCGCATCAACTGAACAGTCTTCTTCGCCTTAGAATCAGCCCCATATTCTATCCAGTCACCCAGTAATCCCTTCTTCTTAAAGACCAACCTCTTACCTATCTCCCGCTGTATATAATCAAAATTCTCTCTACTAGGCTTATATAAACCCCCAGCTGGAGTATAGTCTTTATCCATTTTCTCTTCATGCCAAGCCAACCAATAAACATGGAAACCTCCCGGGGTGTTTATTATGAAGCTTGGAGGATAAAGCCCCCTCTCTTCTATCATCCATAAATGCCCCAACATCTGCGCCCTTCTTTCTTCCCTCTCTTCCAGTTTTTTTGATTCTGGAATGTCCTCGCTGTCCTTCTCCTCTTTAGTTAAAAGGTCAATCTCACAAAACCAAGTCCTTATATCCTTGAAGTCCTCATTTAAATGGCTAAGGTTGTGCATGTCACAAGTGGTAAAGAAAATTGCCCATCCTTTAGAATTCCACCTTTTTAATTCTTTGACAGAGGTCTTCCTCCAGTCAAGCCTTTCAGGATCGTCTCTTCTTTCCATGTCCCAAGGCGCAACCACAATGGTTGACTCTGGGAAGAACCTGAAGAATTGTTCTAGCTTTTTATCCATAAACAGAGGGGTTATCCTCAGACAGCCACCCACACAGAAGTAACGACCCAACGGTGTGGGCAGCTGTCTAAGTACAAGTTGTTTTAATCTTTAACATGTTGGGTCGTCTTAATTTGTTAACACATCTTAACTTTAACAATGGTAAAAAGTCAAAAGTTTTTTCTTTTATTTTTTTTCTTTAAAATCTAATTCCCTTTTTTGACACATTGACTTTCCAGAAAATCTATGCTAAGCTGTCAGCGTCTTGCCCAGCAAGCCTAGCGGAGCTGGAAAAGACCGCCTGCCAGCTTAACGCATGTTTCTGAGTATCGATGTTGGCAGAGACAGAGAGGGATTCCCCACCCCCCTACCCCCTCCCCTTTTTCTCGTTGACTTCCAATCTTTTTAGAATACAATCCAATCAAGTTCATAGGTGGACTACCTTAAGAGCCAGTAGCAACCCCCCATTGTGTCTGGCTCTTTTCTTGTAATAAATCTTTATTTATGGTATAAGGGGTTCAAAGGGTAATCCTCAATCCCATGGAGATCAGAATTGATACCGAAAAGAAAACAGTTAGTGTTGTTTCAGATCATGTCTGTACTCTGGAAGAGTTAGAGTTTCTAGGATCAGCTTACGAGATTATATTGCAAGAGATGAGACTGGAGTTTGAATACTTGATGGGAAGAGGTGAAGTGGAGTTAGATACCCGTTTAAATATCTTTGAATCTGGTAGAAAGCTTAAAAGAATACCAGGGGATAAATAATTGTTTTGTCACTGTCACAAACGAATATGACCTTTACAAGCGAGTCAGGAAGGGAGGCTGGAAAGAAAGGGGGGAGAATTGCTGCCGAAAGACGCAAGGAGAAGCAAAGGAAGCTCGAAGCCCATCTTCTTTGGTTAGCTGAAGGGGGTGCAGACCAGTTCTTTTCTAAGATGCAGACATTGAGCAAAGGTGATGACTTAACAAAGCCCGAAAAGGAGTTTATGGGTCATTTTAAAGACCTTATGGAGTATCATACACCTAAGCTTTCTCGGTCAGAGCTAACTGGTAAAGACGGTAAAGATTTGATAGTAGCCCCAATTTCATACAAAGATGCCGACGATTCAAATTCCGCATAACTATTCTCCGAGAGATTATCAGCTACCTTTGCTCAAGGCTCTTGATTCTGGTACTAGTCGGGCTTTTTGCTTATGGCACCGCAGGGCTGGCAAGGATATTACGCTATTTAACCTCATGATTAAGAAGGCGGTTGAGCGTGTTGGTGTTTATTTCTATCTGTTACCGACCTATGTTCAAGCGAAGAAGATCATTTGGGATGGGATAACCAATGATGGGTTTAAGATGATTAATCATATTCCTGATGAGTTGGTTAAGCATAAGAACGGACAAGAGCTGAAGATCGAACTAGTAAATGGTTCAATCATCCAACTAATTGGGACAGACAAGTATGACAGCATTCGTGGTACTAACCCTGTTGGCTGTGTTTTTTCTGAGTATGCGTTCCAACATCCGATGGCTTGGGAGGTGATTAAACCGATCTTGAGGGTTAACGGCGGATGGGCGGTATTTAATACTACTCCTAACGGGAAGAATCACTCTTACGACTTGCATATGCAGATCAAGGATGATGAGAAATGGTTTGTTCAGACCTTAGGTGTGCATGAAACTGGGGTAGTTGATGAAGAAGATATTGATGAGGAAAGGCGAAGCGGGATGACCGAGGAGATGATCCAGCAAGAGTATTACTGTAGTTACGAGGTTGGAAGAGTTGGTGCGGTTTACGGAAAACAGATGGAAGACATTCGTGAGCGTATTTGTAAACTACCAGTGTTGAAGGAGAAACCAGTGGAATTATTCCTTGATCTTGGTAGAGCGGACTCAACTGCAATTATATTCATGCAACGAGTGGGCAAGGAATTGCGTGTAATCGATTTTCTGGAAGAAAGCGGGCAAGATGTCGGGTACTACATCAAAGAGCTCTTAGAACGAAAGTATTGGTACGGAAATATGTGGTTACCTCATGATGCGTTTAACAGGCGGATGGAAAGTGCTAAGACGATAGCTGAACAGTTCCAGGATGGTGGGTTCAAGGTGAAGAGGGTTCCGAAGAACTCTTTGGCTAATGGGATAATGGAAGCGAGAAAGGTTTTCCCTTATGTTTGGTTTGATGAGGATAGAACACCGATGTTGGTTAAGGCATTAGAGAACTATCATTACGAGTACAACCAGAGAAGGAAGGCGTTTACTAATAAGCCTCTGCATGATTGGTCTAGTCACGCTGCTGATGCATTTAGATACATGGCGGTCTCTTCTGGTGGAGAGGTGGTGGAGAAGAGTTACGACTTACAGGTGAGAGACTTCTTGCAAGACGATAGGAAGAAGTTTGTACATGACAAGCTCGGGGTGAAAGCGAAAGATTACAAGGATTACGAGAGAGCAGCGTACGAGTTTATGAATTGATGTTTACAATTCTGGCTTTTTATGCTAGGTTCTGAGTAGGAATTCCCTTCATTCTAATATGGCATACAAAGAAGCCCCGAAAGAGGCTACTAATCCTAAAGATGGTTTCTCAAACAAAGCTGTACAGGCAGCTATTTCTGTAGTTGAGGATAATACCGAGGCTAAGGTAGAGAGAGATCAGAAGAATGAAGATATACAAACTTTGATTCAGGAGGGTTTTGAGGTAAAGAACCCGAATGGTACCAAGAAGATTTCTAGTAAAGTGTTACAGCAAGCGTTATGGCGAACGGTTAGCCGTATGAAGCCATTAGATTTTGTTGTACATGGTTCGAGTAGGCCAGAAGAGGTTGAGAAGATCGTTACAGATGGGGTGGCCACGGTGATGGCGGAAGGTGGTTATGCTTCATCTTTAAGGGATAAAGGTGGGATGTTTTATAAATCATTATTATATGGAGATGCATTTTTACATATTGGGGCAAACCCAGACACAAGCAGTTCTATACCAATCAAATTTACTCCTATTAGCAACAGCAATGTATATGTGGACACGTTTGCAACTGGTATAAGAAATGGTAGTGGAGGGCAAACAGCTACTAAGGTTTTGATAGTTAATTCTTACAGTTGGGATGAGGCTTGTCGTCTTTATCCTGAATTGCCAAAGAAGGCGGTGAAAGGGAAGATTCCGAGAGAGTCGCAAGTATTGAAGGACTTAGAGAGGACTTATGAGCAAGAGGTTTATAACGAGGGTAATGAGGTTGAGGTAGCGCACTTTTACGATATTGCAGCAAAGAACTATACTATCTTCGCTGGGCGTTTAGCTTCTGTTTTAGAGGAATACAATGGTGAAGATTATCCGTTCATGATTGATAAAGAGCCTTATATTCCTGTAAGTCACTGGATATGTATGCCTGCACATGAAGGTTTCTACAATCATGGTATTGGGGACATGCTTTATGACTTAGCTGTTCTTTCTCGAAGACTATTGAACCTTGCTATTTGGCATGCAGAAGACAATGTGAATCCAATTACACTTATTAACATGCCTCAATCGGAGGCTGCTAAGTTCTTTAACAAGCTTAAGTTGGCGCATGAAATGAGAACACAAGGTAAGAAAGGGTATGTTGCTATGGAGTACGACCCGAACAACCCGAATGCGTCTAGCGTGCAATCACAAGCGTTACTAACACAGTCTTTAATCGGTGAATGGCAGGTTATTTACGATAGACTGGACAGAGAGATCAGAAGGTTAGGTATCAATCTAGATGAAGCTGATAGAGGTAATGTGACTGCTACGCAGATCATTGCTGAGGAAGAAAGTGCTAATGCGTTTGTGAAGCAAGTGATGGAGAATAATGCGAGTGAGACTAAGTTTTTGGCTGAGATTACTTTGGATATGATTAAGACTTTTGTAAGTGAAAAGGATGAGACCCCATTAGATTTAACAACTACGATAGAAATTGGAGGTGAAGGGGTGGAAGTGCCTGCGGTGCCCCTTGGTTTAGTTGCAAAAGAGTTAAAAGACCACAATTACTTTGTGAGAGTTAATTCAAGAAGTGGAGCGATCCCTTCTAATGTGTTGCAGCAGGCTCAAATTACAAGGGTGTTGCAAGCTACGCCGCCTGGTACACCAGCTTACTTTAAGTTGTTGAAGCAGTTTGCGGGGTTGAACGATAGAGATATTAGTTTAGCTGATCTTGGTGCTGCACCAGCTCAGCCTCAGTTACCAGTTGGGGGCGGAGAGATTTCAGATCAGATGGATGTTGCAGAAACAGAAAGAATTGCAGTGAACCCTAGACAAGCTACACCTCAACCAGCGATATAATGATAGAATCAATAAAGAAGTTCTTTAAAAACCAGTCGAAAGAGGGCGGTGAATGCCAAAAAGTTTTAGGAAACACTAAGAAGCTTGGAGAGTTTGCTAAGTTTTGGGAGAACAACGGTGACGCAGTAGCAGTATTTATTGCAGCGAAACTGGTTGAGTACTCTGCAGAGAACGAATATACTGAGAAGGAGTTCGGGGCATATAAACAAGGGTTACATGAGATTGGGGTATTCCTATCTGATTGTTGGGCAGAGCATGAATTGTTGAAGCAAGATTCTAATAAGTAGAGTTTTGCTTTAGCCCTTCATGGCTAAAATGTTCATTCATAACCCATATCGCATGAGCGAAACGAACCAGTCTGACACTGAGTTATTTGAAACCAGTGAGGAGTCTGAAGGAGTTGAAAGCTCCACCAGTACCACCGAAGAAGTGAGTGATAATGCCACTACTGATGGTGAAGAAAGTGATTCTCTTGATCTAGATGAGAGTCCAGTAAAAGAGAAGGCGACCTCTGCTAAAGAGCAAGCCGACAAGCAAGTCGAGGCATGGATTGCCCGAGTTGTTACAGGCAAGGCGGATGTCAGTGAGATTCCTCACAAATGGCTAAAGGACAAAGTTGAAACACACTTAAGTGCTTTAGACAAAACGCCAGCTATAACAGAGCTAATTGATAAGAAGTTTGCGGAGAAGCACGCTAACGAGGAGTTTCAGACAATGAAACGAGAACTGAACGCTTCTAAGCTAACTGCTGGTCAAAAAGCTGAGTTACAAGCTGAGTACAAGGAGAATTTGGAACTGGGATTGCCTAAAAATGTTGCTCTTAAGAAGGCGATTAAGGCTGCGGCAGTGAATCTTGGTCCTGATCTATCTGAAAAACGACGTGCAATGGGTACTCCAGTATCTGGCCGTCCAGTAAAGATCGAGAAGGAAGCGGGATCACACGCTGACTTGCCTAAAGACCCGAAGGAGAGAGTCAAATACTATCAGAACCTAAGAAAGGGGATGTAGTACGGTTGTGCAATGGATATTAGTATAACTATTTACCTAATATTCAAAACACATGGCTAATACTATAGATGCTTTGAATCCTGAGAATTGGAAACCAATCGTTCAGGATTACCTAAACAACATGCTAGTTGGTATGGATATTGCTAACACTAAATGTGTTCCTTATCTGTCTGACGGTGATGCTGTTAACTTTCCTTATGTAAGTGATGTACGTGTACAAGACATGGTGCAAGGTACTGATCTTACTATTGATGACATCAGTGCAACACAAGACACACTGACTGTTGATCAATCTCGTGCTGTAACATTTCAAATTCATCCAGTGCAAGAAAAGCAAGCTCGTGCTAAATACGGTATGGATCTTGCTTACCAAGCTGCTTACCAACTAAGAAACGATATCGACCAAGCAGTGATCAGTTCTGGTGTATTTGGTGCTGCTACAGCTCTTGAATCTGCGGCGGTAACTACTTCTGCTTCTACTATTTACGAATACATGACAGAAGCTAGATCTACTTTGGTACGTGCGAACGCAGGTGACGGTGAACATTTCGCTGTTATGCCACCTGAAGAAGTTGCTAAGCTTGAACAATCTTTCGTTGCTAACGGATTCGCTCTAGGCGATAAAACACTTGAAAGAGGATTCCAAGGTTCAGTAAACGGATTCAAAGTTTACGCTTCAAACAACACACCAACTTCAGTTGATCTTACAATGGGGACTAACCCAACTAACGGTGATACAATTACTATTGCTGGTGTTACTTTCACTTTTGTGTCTGTAATTGGTGCAGCTGCTGGTAATGTTCTTATCGGTGCTAATGCTGGTGAAACACAAGGACACCTTAAGGAAGCTATTAACGGATCTGGAACAGGTGTTGGAGTTGATTACGTAGAAATCTCAGTAAACAACAGAAGAAAGCTACAAAACCTAGATTTAGAGTGTGATACTTTTGCTGCTAATGTAGGTGAAATCACTGCTTACGGTAAAATTTCTCCAACTGAAACTTTCACAGCTGCTGCGAACGTTTTCGGAACAGAAAAGACAACAGTTCTATTCGGACGCATGGGAGCTATCTCTCTAGGTCTTCAAATGGAGCCTGAGTTATACATCAGAGATCAAGAAAGGAACATCGGAAGAAACTACATTACACATACATTGTATGGTGTAAAAACATTCGAAAGAGATACTGAAAGATTGGTGACTTTACCAGTTAATTACTAATAATTGATTGATCTCTTTTAGAGAGGCGGGGCCTCCTTGCGGGGGCCTCTCCATAAAGGGATTAAACCTAAATAACTAACTAAACTAATTATGGCGACTAAAAATCCAATGATAGCTGGGAAGATTGTTATCCCAGAAGTTCTAGGTAACGGAATCGGTAATGGTGCCGAGGACGTTCAGAACGGGAAAGGACTTATTTACGAAAATTTTGGAGGAGGTGCTGCTTGGGGACTACAAGTAGACGCAGTTCTTACATCTGAGTTTCAAACAAGAGGAGGCGTAAAGTACACAGGAGACATCACTACTTACACAGGACCAAGTGCTATTAGCGGGAGTGCATATGTAGTTGCTCTTACTACAACAGGTGCTGACGCATTCACTCTTGCTGATGGTAGCCAAGGTGAAACTCTATACATTTACCTAGACACAGACGGAGGTGATGCAACTATCACTCCAGACAACTTGCTAGGATACTCAACGATCACATTGGACGATGTAGGAGATGCAGTTCAGTTGTTCTGGAACGGTACAGCTTGGGTTGTTATCTCAGCTCAAGGGGCAGGACTAGCGTAATCTTTTTTAGGCGGGTGGGGCTAGCCTCGGCTAGGCTCGCTCATAAAGCGATTACGGCAATAATAAATTAACTAAACAAATATTATGCCAGGAGGATTAATCAATTCTAACCAGCAAGCACAGGTTTCAGAGCAAAGAAGAATGCCTGTTGACAACGTTGGTTCAGACACAATAAGGAATATAAGCGGAGAAACTTTACAGTTTTATTACTATAACTCCGGGGTTCTAACTATCGATGCGGGGGAAGCTGCAGGAACTGTAGTAGTTGGTAAACTTGCTAACAGAAACGTTAAGAACGCCTTAGGTGATGTGACAGGTACTCATTTAGATACTTCTGTTGCTTTTACTACAGGAACAATTTTAACGGAGTTAGTAGAGTTCCCAGCTAAGGTTGCAGAAACATGGGACAGATCAGAGGGAGAGACTAAGGCGATTGCAATTACGAATGGTTTTACAAACGGTCAATATTGTATTGATCATAGAACAGGTACAGTTTACGGTAAGAAGGCAACAACAGGCGTAAGTGATACAGTTGCCTATAAGATCGAAACAAATGCTTCTTCTACACCAGGAGGAGTTTCTTCAGAGGTAGAGATTGTTGATAGTAGCGGGAATAACGTTGATACAACAGAGGACACAGCTTCGTCAGGTAGAGGTTTTAACGTATATGGTACAAGAGCAGACTTTGATGGTAGTGCTCTCCCAGAACTAGCGGATACAGAAGGGGATTCAGTTTCTCAGTCTAGAAGTGGCGAAGGGGTAGCTTACGTAATGTTAGTGAACGCAGATGGTTCAGCGGTAGGCCAGATCGCTGGTTATGATCCTGGGACAGATTCTAATAAGATGTTTGAAATAAACCCACTTAGCGAGCATCATGTTGAAGAAACACTGGCTGATGTGACTAATGGAGCAGATGGCACTTACTACTACTATGTAGATATGGATGGGTATAAACACTTTTCAAGCCAGCTAGAGCTAAGTGGAGGATCTGGTACTTGTACTGTAACTGTAGAGGCTACAAACCAAGATGACGGCACAGCTGCTGCATCTTGCACTTACCAAGATGTTACTAGCGGGCTGTTTGGTTCAGCTTCGTTTACGGCTAGTAACTTTCTTATCGCTGACACAGCACAATCATTTAAATACATTCGCTATAAGGTTGTTGCTTCCACAACTGGAGCAGACGACGCAGACTGGACTATTTATCATAAAAAACAATACTAATAATTAAACACCTATAATATGGCAGTAAGAAGTTCACAGGTGTTCGAGAGAATACTAACAGCACAGGGAACAAGTGCAGCACCAGGATATGGTGGGGTTGCCGCTCCTACTAATTCAGGTATGGACTTAGGGTCTTCTTTAATTCAGTTCTTTGTTAGTGGCACTCAGAGGATGTATGTAGGGGCTGCCACAACTCGTATCGATTCTGCGCAACTTGCTATCCAAGCTGGTACAGCGGCATCAAATGCGTTGGCTAAGGTAGGGGACACTGATACAGGTTTCCATTTCCCAGCGGCAGATGAGGTTGCGATGGCAGCAGGCGGGAATGTTTTACTAAAGGCGGATGCTAGTAACATATACTTTGGTACTCACTCTGCAATTGGTGCGGAGACAGTAACTGGATACATCACTATAAAAGATAGCGGCGGCACTTTAAGAAAGGTTGCTGTTGTTTCATAACAATTAAATTAAACTAATTATGGTTAATACAATATTGAAATACATTGACGCAAAAGAACTCGAGGTTAGAGCGGAAGAGGTTGTTCCTGAAAAAGCACCTTCTTTAACTAAGGATAGGGTTCAAAAGGCGTTTCAGTACTTAAAATGGATTGGTGCTTCATATGTGCCTTTAGAATTTAGCACTGATCCTGAAGATCATAGACCTGCTCCTAAGGTTGTTGAGAAAGACGGTATTGTTGAGTACATTGAGCAACCGATTCCAAAAGAGGTTGAGAATTACAAAAACTACGCAGGCAAAGGCTACAAAGAAATTGCTAAAGCTGTTGGTTTAACAGTTGGGCAAGTAAAGCAACTGCACAAAGAGTATGTGCAGGCTAAGGCAGAAGTTAATAAAGTAGACGAACAACCAGCTTAATTATGGCATATCCAAAAATAAACAGCGTAGGACAACTATTCGTTGAAGACTTTGATTCGATTCAAGGTGTTGTTGATAACGGCGGAACTATTGTTAATAGTATTTCTATAAGTGATGGTGTCGCTACCTTTTCTAATAGCGGATACATAGAGAGTTGCGCTAGTCCACAGGTAGATCGGGGGACTTTGATGGCTAGGTTTAAGCTTGCGTCAAACGACGACAAAAATATGATTATCGGGACGCAGGTTACAAGCCCAACAACTAAGAGGTGCTATCTTGGTGTAAATGATAGCGGCAACCTTGGTGCAGGTATTGGAGGGGAGAGCTGGAACGACATTGAAGGTAGTAGTTTAAGCACTGGCGTTTGGTACACAGCGGCGGTAACATGGGATGGGACTACTGTAAGATTGGTCCTTGACGGCGTTGAGGACTATAATGACAATCAAACAGGAGTAGTTAATTCAGGTTTTGCCTATATTGGTGCTAACAACTTAAATGGTGCGCCAGATTCAGAGTTTAACGGAGAGATTGATTGGGTTAAGGTTTTTGACAGGGCACTTAGTGATGCAGAGATTAATGACATTATTGAGCAGGATACTTTTCAAGAGGTAGACGAATCACAGTTTTTAGTAAACTTAGATTTCAGAACAAGATACGACGACGGTTCTAATATCGTTACAGATAACAAAGGAAGCTTAGGAGGAACTTTTATACTAGGAGATGGCTCTACTGCTTCAAGCTTTCCTACACAGCTATCACCAAAAGGATATGAGTTTGATGGGTCTAATACATATATGAAAGGTGGGAACATATTAAACTTCGACAACGACGAGGCTCAAAGTATCGCCTTTTTAGGTAGGGGGCTTGTAGGTGGAGCGCAGCCAACAGGTCTTCTAAGTAAAAGCTTGGGTTCAGGAGGTGGGTATTCGGGTTATCAAATATTCCTGTTAGACAATGATATTGTTTTTAGATACTACAACGATGGAGTCAACTCAGGAATTAGATCAACCACGACTAATCCAGTACTAAGTGAGTTTGATGTAGTGCATTGCGTTATTACATACGACGGCAGCGGTACAGAAGACGGAATAACAATTTATACACAGGGCGAACTAGCGGACAAGACCGATTCTGGTAATAGTGGTTTTTCTGGAAGCACAACTAATTCCGCAGATTATACGATTGGAGATTTTAGTTATGGAGGAACGCCAATGCTTGAAGGAGATTTGTTTATGTTTAGACATGCAGATTTTGTGCTAACACCAGCGCAAGTTAAATGGCTCTACCAAAAAGATATCAACCTAATCAATCAATAGAATGACAATTAAAGAACAATATGCGGCTAACCTAATGGGGCACTGGGATTTCCGAACAGGGACTATTAATGATCAAAGCGGCAATGGTAATAATGCTTCATTTCAAACAGGTGGTGTGTGGGGCAATTCAGACAAAGGGCGAGCACTAGGATTAAAAGCGTTATCTGACTATTTAACAGTTGCTGATGACTCAACCTTGCAGATTACTGGGGAAATAACTATTGCTATGTGGGTTAAGTTCGAGGATTACCCTGGTAGCTCTGGTCGACTTATTACTAAAGGCGCGGACTCTTTTAGCCTTTACCATTTGGGGGTAAACCAGATCGGGATTGGAGACGATTTTGGGTTTAGGAATACTACGAATTTCACTTTAGAAGATGGTAAGTATCACCTTGTATGCGCAACACATGATGGCTCTGATACACTCGTTGGATTGAAGCTTTATTCAGATGGTATGGCTGCTACAACTTACGGAAGTTCTGGCACTTTTAACGGTTGGAGTGCAGGTACAGATTTGGGAATAGGAGCAAGGAATACAGGAACAGGAGGATTTGGAGGTACATTTAGAGAGATAATGATATTCAACACTAAATTGGAGGATTCTGAGATCGCTCAATTATATGAAGAGTCTTTGAAGGAGGCGTTTTTAACAGCAGTTCCGACTAAGACATTCTCCCCAAAGCCTTACGCTACACAAGATCCGATCTTGCCTACACCGATATTTGAAAGTGATTGTAAGCCTAGAGCTAACAAGCTTGACGATTTAAGTGGGAATGGGAACGACGCAGATATTAACGGAGTAACTTCTAGCGAAGGAGCATTAGGCGAAAGCGTAGAATTTAAAGGGGTGGCAGATCAAGATGTTAG
>CALBDR010000264.1 GCA_937927525.1 uncultured Candidatus Melainabacteria bacterium | reverse complement strand
TTTGATCTAGTATTTTACTCATCTTCTATCCTTTCGTCTTCAGTTTCCCAAACTATTTCTCTATCAGTATAACATATACCTGCTACACCTTCTAAGGGAACTACATAATACTTATCGTTAGATTCTGTAACCTTATACATTCCATCTTCACGTGTTACTTTTCCTACTACTATGTCTTTAGGTCCAGTTTCATCGTATATAGAGTCTCTAAGAGTTACTATTCCTATCACTCTTTAGTTTCCTCAACTTCTTCTACTACTTCAACCGTATCTTCTTTTTTAGGTTTTTTACTATTTTTACGTTTGGGGCTAGGTGTCGTTTCTTTAACAGTACCTATTTTTCCTGTTCCTGTACTACCAAAACCGCCTCTATCTGTAGTGTCTTCTACTTTACCTACTTCCAAAGTGTAGTCTTGTAACTTCTCTAGAATACCTTGAGCTACTCTCATGCCGTTTTCTACGTAAAGTACGTCAGTACCGTTATTTACTAACTTTAATTGAACTTCTTTTTTAAAGTCAGAGTCTACAATACCTACTGAATTTCCTAATGTTACGTCATATTTAAAGCCTAGTCCCGATCTAGAGAATATTTTTAATACATAGCCTTCAGGAATATCAAATTTTACTCCTGTTTTTAAAACTACAGACTGACTAGGAAATAAAGCTACTTCTTTTCCTGTCTCTGTAAATCCTTTTAAATCAAAAGCTGCTGATCCTGCTGTTGCTTTTTGTAAATCTTCTTGTTCTATTAATTTTTCGTATACTAATTTCATTAAATTTCCTCCAATCTTTCTCTTGCTGAATTAATATCTTGCATTGTTAAATTTGTTCCCATCTTCAAATTAAAATGCTCTAAAGTTTGTTTTTCTGGTATTTCTACGTTGTAATGATTTAAAAATTCATTTAATACATACATGAACACTAAATTTAGGTTGTCCCCTGCATCAGGAACATTATTTTTGACCCCGTCTAGCCCGTCAATAACATGCTTATACTGATCTTCTGTAAACTTAAACGTTATACTACAAGACGAACCGCCCTGAGACGCTTTAGCTTCTAGTTCTTCGTGGTCTTCTAAAGTATTTTGCGAAGCTACATAAGCCTTTACTTCTCTAACTGAGTGAGTTCTTGCGTATTCCAATAACTCTTCTTTATTCTCTTTAGTTATAATTCTACTTATGTGATAGGCTTTACTGTAAGTTATGCCCTCTAACTCACTAGTTTTAACGTCTGCCTCTACACAATTTCTATAAATAGAGACTAATCTTAAAGTTTTTTGGTAGTCGTAGTCTAAATAAATTTCACAGAATTTTTTAAAGCCATTAGACCCTCTAAACTCTTCTCCAAACTGTTCATGAAGATCATGCTCCCTTATAACAGACGCACTCTCTGCAAAAGTAAATTCATTCTTTCTAGACCCTTCTATAGCCTTTAGAGCGTTAGCTACTATTTGTTCAGGGGTTAGCTCTAGAACTTTGTCCTCTTTGCTTTTAGGTTCTTCAGGTTCTTCTGCGGGTTCCTCTACTTCTTCGGGCTCTTCTACGTCTTCTACATCTTGAGTTATTAGCTTTACCTCATCGCTGAACACATAAGAAGACTGTCCTTTTCTGTCCCCTTCTATACATATAGCCTCATACTTTCCATCAGGTTCTACGTTGTTAATTAATAACACGTCCCCCTTAACAAAAACTACGTCATCATCGTCCAGTTCTTCACTATACCCTGTAAATATTACTTTGTCTTTTATTTCAAACATAACTTATATAATACCATGTTTCTTTAGCTCACAGTCTAAAAAATATTTTCCTAATAAAACTGCTTCTGCCATCCCTGAACTATCTTTTTTGGCTCTAGCACTGGCTTTAAGGCAAACATTGGGGTATAAACGTTTACACTCTTCTATTACTTTTTCTTTATCAGAACCTAGTTTAAAATGTTTTTTCCACTTTTGGGGTCTAATTGTGTTAAGGTCTGTATATTTAGAGTATTTATAAAGTAGTCCCTTAATAGTTCCAAAGGTTTCTCCAAAACTAAACATACTAGTAACGCCTTGTCCCGGCATAGCAGTTACTTCTTCAATTACTATAAAACTTTCATCTGTCAATCGTAAACTTTTAAGTTTGTTTGACAGCTCAAGCATGTTTACTTTAACTTTAGTTTTTCCTTTTTTTGACATAGGGTACTTTTTGTGTGGAACAGGGAATAGTTCTTCTACCTCGCCTTTTAAGTTCATGAGACATATTGCGCCACTTAACCTTGGATCTTTTGACACCCCTGGGTCTACTGATATAATCTTAGTCGACATTAAAACACCTCGCTACAAAGGGACATTTTTTAGCTGTTGAACAGGTGTAGTCTTTACACATAGTTCTAGGGGGTATAGCCCCGTTTTGTATACTCTCTATAGCTAATTTAGATTCACTTAATAAATTTTTTGTTCTTACACTCTCGTTAGCGAGGGACACTTTAAAAGACCTGTAGTTAGAGTTTTGACGTTTAGTCTTTTCTTCTTGAGTTCTTTGTCTAAAGTCTTTGCAAATATAAAATATTCTTCCGTCTCTATTTACTTCTAATCCTTTGTCTTTAACGAAAGGTACTTCGGGCAACAAATACAGATAGGGTGATAGTTGCTGTACGTGTTCAGGTAAGGGTACAGGCCTAGTCTTATTAACAAAATTATCGTTAAACATAGGCCTAGATATAGACTTTAGTTCTGTTATAGATAATTTCCCGTTATCATCTAGATATACCCAGTCCATGTGTCCTATACACTTATATTTATCACTAACTACTTGAATTTCTGCGTAATCGTCTAAAGTGTCATCCAAAGTTCCAAATCTGCACTCATGAGGAACTTCTATACCTTTTTTATTCTTTCTTAATTTAACGTACTTAGAGTCTATAGGATCTCTACCTCTAAGCTCCCAATAACCTAATACTTTAGTTATAGGTATATGCTCTATAAATCTACTCTTGAAATAATCTTCTAATGCCCTACCCATACAAAATGTAATCTGCACATTTCCCCCTGTATACTGAGCCATAGGTAATTTATTATTCATTGTATTAGCAAAATAGTGCTGTCTTGCACACAAGCTATGCAAAGAAGAGACATTAACATAGTTAGGGTTAGCCCTAGTTTCGTTTATAGCTGTCTTAGAATCAGATAAATACATTAACTGCTCTAAGTCTATTCGTTGCTCACTCATAAGTTTGGTGCTATTTCCTCTGTGAATAAATTAGCTTCCAATACATAATACCATTTTTCTCTGTAAAAAAACTTACATAATTGCCCTAAGCTTAATAACTCTAAAGTAACTGAAGATTTGTTAGTTTTAATTTCTTTTGCGTCATAATCTTTAGTGTAAGTGTCTTCAATGACATAGAAACACTGTTTTTTTAGACAAGACTGTATAAAATCTATTTGGATTAAAGGTACTTCACCTGCGGATAATGCTTCTTTTCTTATCTTATCTATTACAGCGAAGGTGAGAAGAAACTTATCTTTCTCGGTAGATTTACACTCTACTCTGGCTATGTCTTTTAATCTTATATCGCCTTTAGTGGAGCCTGCCCCCGAATTAGGTGTCACATAACCCCCTAACTCTCTAGCTACTCTAGCTTCTTGATCACTAGACATTCTTGAGGCGTAGCTAGAGGATAGTTTCTTGTGTTTTTTAGGCAAACGCACTTAAAACATCCTCCCCAAAATTAGAGTACATAAAGTAAGGTTCGCTTTCGTTTAGTGCTGGCTTACCTATATCTTTTCTATGTTTTATAGTTATTATAGCCTTAAGTAAATTTGCTATTTCTTCATTGTGGCTTAAAAATATCTCTAAGTCCCCTTGAGTGTTGAATGTTTGTTTTTCTATGCCCTCTACTGGAATATTGACTAATTTTAAATTCTTGCGTAAGCCTTCTACTAAATTTAAGTCTCTAGCATAACCTACGAGAACTTTCATGTCGTCTATAGCCCCTTTTCTAAAACCGTATTTATTAGTAACCCACATTTGATACTCTGTGACTTTGTTTGCAGCAGTTCCTAGTTTTCCTTTTTGCATAGTTATTTTAAAAGTCTTTTTAATTATTCCTTCACCTTTAATTTCTTCGTCTTTCTTTTTACCTGTGATAAGAGTTAAATAACTAACGTGTTTTAACTTATAACCGCCTGAAAGAATAAATATTGAATCGTACTTATTTACCATGTTTAAGTTTGCTCTAGCCTGTGTGAGTGCAAACACAGTAGGAAAATAACAATTCTGTAACTTACATTTTCTACTGTAAGATTCCAAAACTTCAAATAACCTAGTCGTAGATTTAGCAGTTCCAGCTATAACTACATCCTCTGCTGAGGTCTTAGCGTCTACTTTTTTAGGATCTGTCATAGCTGGTATAGAATCTATAACTATAGCTGAAACCTGTCCTGGCATTTCGTCAAGTATGTTAAATAACATATCAATCAATTCTGTAGCCGTAGGAGCGTAAATAACCATAAACTTCTCTTCACTGGTATCAACCCCATGCTCTTCAGCCATGTATAAATCTAAATGATTTTCCATATCACAATATAAAACTATTTTATCTGGATACTTTTTCTGGGCACTAGCTACGCCTTTAAGAGAAAGGGTAGTTTTATTAGTCTCTTCAGGTCCACCTAACACAATTACATGACTCTCTGGGTAACCCCCACACAAATCCCTATCTAATTCTACTAATCCTGTGGGTAACCTCTTAGATTCTAATATTTCTTTTCTTTTAGAGAAATCTACTTTATACCCTAGCGTTTTTGATGCTATATCGTTTATAATCTTTATTCTATCCATACATAATATTATACTCTATTGGCTCTGGTAAGTTTAAACTTTATTAGATCTGCTAAGTCTTCTACTATGTTTTTTACTTGGTAAACTGTGTAAATTTTTTTAGTGCTTCTTCCTTGCTTTGTTGTGTATAAAAAATTATATTCAGGAAACATCTTTAAAAAAATTTTATAGTTAAGTGTTATACTGTAAAATTCCCTAGCCCATTTATACATACTATTAATGGTGTACTTTTCATAACATTTATTGCCGTGAACTATGTCGGGCTCTGGGACTAATATTTCTGGTCTTTCTGCCCTAGTAAACCTACGATTTAAGTCCCTGTACGTATAAGTTATTCTCTTAATATCTCTATTCATTTCTTCAAAACTAAGAATTTGAAACATATACCACCTCAAACCCTAATTTTTTATAATCACTAAGCCTACTATAAAACCTACCAATAAAACCTTTATTGTTTAAGTCTTTAAAAGTATGAACTTCAGGACGCTTCTTACCTTTTAAGTAACGCCTAACCCTGCCTGGAGGTTGAATACCATCTGACATAGGTGTTGCCTCGATTAAACAGTCAAGTCTTTTTACACTAAGCCCTTTACCCCCTTTTTTATAAGTCGATAATATTATTCTAGCAGTATCTAAAAGCCCTGACACTTCTTTTTCTTTTACGGTCTTACGGACTCCGTTTATAGTTTTAGAGCCAGTATATAAACCAACATATTTTTGGGGTACTCCTAAGTTGACTAAAGATTTTTCAAAATTTTCTAGCTGGTCTATACGTTCAGATAAAACTAAAATATGTTTTTTAGCTTTAAACTTTTCTAGTATTAACTTGATTAATTTTTTGTTTCTCTTTTTGTTCTTAGCTAATTGACTTATATGACTACTTGGGCTAGACCCCCAATACTTATAATTTTCATCGTGTTCGTGAACGTAAACAGTGCAAGGCATTGGTTTACCTTCTAATTGGGCTCTCTTATGCCCTAAGTGGTATTTAAGGATTTTATCTGCACCGTCTTTTCGTTTCTCTGTAGC
>CALBDR010000263.1 GCA_937927525.1 uncultured Candidatus Melainabacteria bacterium | reverse complement strand
CGTAAGTGGGAATACGCTGTTAACACCGATAAAGCTCCTACCACTTCTGCTTGGGCTACTCAGAACGGCGCAACAACAGACGAACTTCACGTCGTTGTTGTTGACGAAGACGGTCTATGGACTGGTACTAAAGGTGAAGTTCTTGAAGTATTCCAGAATCTTTCTATGGCACTTGATGCTAAGACAGAAACTGGTGCAGGTAACTACTACAAGAACGTTATCAACAATCAGTCTCGCTACATTTGGTGGGCTGCTGGTACTAGCGTAGGTACAAATGCCGGCTCTAACGCAGTTGGCGGAACAACTTATACCGGTTCTACAACACCTCTTACCGACTCACTAGTAAATGGTGTTGACGGTGCTGCTCCAACAGCTGGTAACCTAATCACAGCGTACGATATATTCAAGTCTACAGAAGACATTGATCTTTCTTTCATTCTTGCATCTGGTAACGGTCAGACAGTAGCAACTCACCTGATCGATAACATTGCTGCAGTACGTAAAGATCTTCTCGTTTGCTTGTCACCTCTCCGTGGTAACGTTGTTAACAACAACTCCTACGAAGGTAAAGAGGCTGAAGATGTAGTTGCATATCGCGACCTTCTTCCTTCTACTTCTTACGCTACAATGGATAGCGCTTGGAAGTACCAGTACGACAAGTACAACGATGTATACCGCTACGTTCCTGCAAACGGTGACACTGCTGGTCTCATGGTTCAAACTGATACAATTAGAGATCCATGGTTCTCCCCAGCTGGTTTCAACCGTGGTAACATGAAGAATGTTATCAAGCTTGCATGGAACCCAAGCAAGGCTGAAAGAGACACGCTCTACAAGAACGGCGTTAACCCTGTAGTAACATTCCCAGGTCGTGGAACTGTTCTCTACGGAGATAAGACACTACTTGCTAAGCCAAGCGCATTCGATCGTATTAACGTACGTCGTCTATTCATCGTGCTTGAGAAAGCAATTGCAACTGCTGCTAACTTTACACTGTTTGAGTTTAACGACGCATTCACTAGAGCTCAGTTCAAGAACTTAGTCGAGCCATTCCTCCGCGATGTACAAGGTCGCCGTGGTATTTTCGACTTCCGAGTTGTATGTGATGATACAAACAATACAGGTGAAGTAATTGATCGTAACGAGTTCATTGGCGATATCTACATTAAGCCAGCTCGTTCAATCAACTTTATCCAGCTGAACTTTGTGGCTGTTAGAACTGGTGTAGAATTCTCAGAAGTTGTTGGCCAATTCTAATAAATAGTATAGGATAACAAAGGAGCGTAAGCTATGGCATTTTCAGTCACGGATTTCAGCAGCCAGTTAACCTTTGGTGGTGCAAGACCCTCACTCTTTGAAGTGCAGATCTTCAACCCCATCAATGCTGCTGGTAACCTGAAGACACCATTTATGGTAAGGGCAGCTCAGCTGCCCGCTTCCACAGTAGGGACAATTAACATGCCCTACTTCGGACGTCAGATCAAAATTGCTGGTAACAGAACATTCGCTGAATGGACACCAACAGTAATTAACGACGAAGACTTCCTAGTTCGCAACGCACTCGAAGAGTGGATGGCTAATATTAATAACCATCAGGCTAACCTTCGCACAGCTGGTGCTGGTCCTGCTGACTACAAGTCAACAGCTCTAGTAACACAGTTTGGTAAGGACGGTGCTGTTCTTCGTGTTGTAGAATTTGTAGGTCTTTGGTGTTCTGACATCTCTGCAATCGATCTTAACTGGGAAGCTGAGGGTGTAGAAGAATTCACCGTCACATTCCAGTATGATTACTGGCAGGTTGTTGGTGGTACTACCGGTACCGGTGGCACAACAGCTTAATAGACAAGGAATAGTATAATATGGCTAACCAGCTTTATCCAAAAGCAAAGGAAGATTTTCTTGCTGGTAATTTGAATTTGTCCAGTAATATAATTACTATTGCGCTTATAGACACGGATGTCTATACCTTTAGTAGCGCCCATGAAGATAGAGCAGACGTGCCAAATTCAGCTGTCGTTTCTGAAGCTAATTTGACAAGTCTCTCTATCACTAATGGCGTATTCGATGCTGCTGATCCGACATTCTTAAATGTTACAGGGGCGAACAGTGAGGCGCTAGTATTGTATCACACTGATGTGCAGGGCGGTAATGCAGCGTCAAGACTAATCGCTTACATCGATACAGCAACCGGTCTCCCAATCACACCAAACGGTGGTGACATTACTGTACGTTTCTCAGATGGTGCTAGTAGAATCTTTGCTCTTTAACTAAGAGTGTCATTGAGAAACAAGAGAGAGGGGTACTATAAATATAGTATACCCCTCTTTTTTTATCCGAGGTAAGAAATGGAACTATTTGGGTTTGAAATTAAAAGAGCTGATCAAAAAGAAAAAGAACAGCTCCAGGCTATAGTACCCCAGACACACGAAGATGGTGCCACAGAAGTAGTTGCTGGTGCACCTACCGGTATGTACGGTGGTACGTACATTGATATAGAAGGATCGGCTAAATCAGAAGCTGACCTTGTTACACGTTATAGAGAAATGGCTCTACAGCCTGAATGTGACTTTGCTATTCAAGATATTATGAACGATGCTATCATTATGGATGATAATGCATATCCATTGGAAATCGTTCTTGATAACGTTCCAAGCAGTCAATTATCAGGCAGAGTTAAGAAAATTGTTAGAGAAGAGTTTCATAAAATTCTTTATATTCTTGACTTTGGTAATAAAGCATACGAAATTTTCAGACGGTGGTATGTCGATGGCCGTCTTTATTATCAAATTGTAATCGACGAAAACAATGTTCGCGACGGTATCAAAGAGCTTCGCTATATTGACCCTAGAAAAATAAGAAAGATTCGTCAACAAATTACAGAAAAAGACCCTAAGACAGGTGCCCGGTTATACAAAGGTACTAGAGAATTCTATTATTATAATGCTAAAGGTATAGTTACAACCGGTAAAGGTATTAAGATTGCTAGTGATTCAATCTGCCATGTTACATCTGGTCTGATTGATCCTATGAATAAGCTCAATCTTGGTTATTTACACAAAGCTATTAAACCTCTAAACCAACTGCGCATGCTTGAAGATGCGTCAGTTATCTATCGTCTATCTCGTGCTCCTGAGCGTCGTATATTCTATATTGACGTTGGTAACCTTCCAAAGGTAAAGGCTGAGCAGTATCTGCGTGATATGATGGTTAAGCATAAGAACAAGCTTGTATACGATGCTAGCACGGGTGAAATTAGAGACGATAGACGTCATATGACCATGCTTGAGGACTTTTGGCTGCCCCGCAGAGAAGGCGGGAGAGGTACGGAAATTACTACACTCCCCGGCGGCCAAAACTTAGGTGAGATGGATGATATTCTATACTTTCAGAAAAAACTATATCAGTCTCTCAACGTACCTGTCAGCAGACTAGAAGCGGAAGTTAATTTTAATATCGGCCGCTCTACAGAAATCTCTAGAGATGAAGTTCGTTTTCAGAAGTTTATAAACAGACTACGTAACAAGTTTACTATGCTGTTTGATAACCTACTAGAAACTCATCTTGTTCTTCGCGGTGTAATGACAAAAAGTGAATGGGAGCAGGTTAGGAATTCTATCACTTACCAGTTTGTTAACGACAACTATTTTCAAGAACTAAAAGAA
>CALBDR010000262.1 GCA_937927525.1 uncultured Candidatus Melainabacteria bacterium | reverse complement strand
TTGCTTTCTATGACGCTGAAGTAGATATAGATGTCTCTGCTCTTAAGCCTATGGTTACTTGGGGGATTAATCCAGGAGAGGCTGCTCACTTCGATGGAGTTATTCCTGGGGCTGCTGATGAAAAAGCTTTAGATTATATGGGACTTAAGCCTGGTGATAAGCTTCAAGATTTGGAAATTGATCAAGCTTTTATTGGAAGTTGTACTAACGCTAGAATTTCTGATTTGAGAATTGCTGCTGAAATTCTTAAAGGACAGAAAGTTTCTATTCCTACGATTATCACCCCTGGTTCACAGGATGTTAAACGCCAAGCTGAGCGTGAGGGTTTACATGATATTTTCCAAGACGCTGGTGCACTTTGGACACACGCTTCTTGCGGTCCATGCCTAGGAATGAGTATGGGAGTAGTTGCTCCTGAACATAGATGTATCTCTAGTACTAACCGTAATTTCCCTGGACGTATGGGGGCAGGTGCTAGAACGCATTTAGCGAGTCCAGCGACTGTCGCTGCTACAGCGATTAAAGGCAAGATCACTTCCGCTGAAGAGCTTATGGCTAAAGCTTAATTTATTGGTGAGTATTTAGTCCAAAATATTCTCACAACAGCATTTGCTTCAAGTGGCTTAATAGTTATTTATAAGTGGCATAAAATACTTATATGAACCCAGTTCAAAAATTATTTTCATGTTTCTTTGATCCTAATACACTCAAATTTCCTAAAGATTTTCTTTGGGGAACGGCTACTGCTGCTTTTCAGATAGAGGGACACCCTGATGAGTATTCTCAAAAACTATCTGACTGGGCTAAATGGATAGATGAACCAGGAAAAGTTTTAACCCCTACTGGTAATGGTGATGCAGTTAAGCATCTTGAGCATTTAGATGAAGATATAGCTTTAATTCAGAAATTAGGTGCTGGAGCATATCGATTCTCTTTTAACTGGGCGACCATTCACCGTAAAGAGGATGAATTTAATGAAGAAGCCTTGCTTTACTATAAAAAATTAATTGATTCACTTAGAGCTAAAGGAGATTCTTCTCAGAAGCCGATTAAACTTTTTGCAACCCTAACACATTTTGTATTACCATCTTGGCTGGCTGATCAAGGTGGTTGGGAGAACCCAAACACTGCATGTGAATTTAATAACTACACCAACATTTTGCTAGATTATTTTGGTGATGATATCGAGGATTGGATTACTATAAATGAACCAAATATCTTTCTAGGCTTCGGTTATGAGAGTGGGATCTGGCCTCCTGGTAAGACTAAAGACTGGAGTAGCTATTTAAAGGCATATCAAGGTTTACTTTCTGGACATGAGCTTGCCTATAAAAGTATCAAAGCTTTTGACCCTAAATATAGGGTTGGGTTTTCCCAGAATATGTATTTCTTCCAATCGCTACAAGAAGCTGAATTTGAGGCATCTAATCAAAATAAGTCCACAGAGGGTGATCTAGATAATGCGCGAGATTTTATATGCCCTGATACTGAAGTAAAAGACGCAGATGCTAAGCAATTAACCCGAAGAGCTGATTTAGATAAGGTTCCTTCAGTTATTAGAAATCAATTGCATAACTGGAGTTTTATTGAATCCTGTCTAGAAATGGGATGCTTAGATTTTTTAGGGGTGAATTATTACACTAGATTTATCTATAAGTTCTCTACTATAGCTAGAGATCCAGTTAATTCAGGATTGCTTTCTGATCTTTGGGGTAATTTAGAAAAAGCTCCCGAAAACTATAAAGATATTTTTACCGGAAATAATCCCAAATATAACTCTTTAGGCTGGGAAGTCTTCCCTGAAGGACTTTATCGGGTTTTAACTAGTCATAAATTTAAGCAATTGGTAGGAGACTTACCAGTTTATGTCACTGAAAATGGCTACTCACATATAGAAAAAGACTCAGAATTAGATTTGGAAGACGATTATCGAGTTGATTTTATTAAGAATCACCTAAGAGCTTTGCATAAGGCTATGGAAGAAGGCTTAAATCTTAAAGGATATTTCTATTGGAGTTTAATTGATAACTTTGAATGGGCTTTGGGGATGGATCCGCGTTTTGGTTTAATACATGTTGATCAAGAAACTTACCAAAGAACTCCTAAAAAAAGCTATTATTATTACTCCGAGCTAGTGAGAGCTAATTCGATAAAGCTCTTATAGTAGCATTCAGATAATATGAAAATAATTATTTTTTTAGAAATGGAACAATTTTTCATAAAAAATACCTGAATTTGATGATAAACTGAAATAAATAAGTAATCCATATAGTGTTTAAGAGGTTTTAAATAGTGGTATAAACACCATATGTGGTATTTTTGTCAAAAAAAGGAAAAGCATGGCAGCGAACGCAAAAGAACTCATCAATTTAGAAGCAGCAGAAGATAAAGTAGTAGAGGCAAAGACGCCAGAAGAAAGGACGATAGAGAAAAAAACACCAGGAAAGAAAGCACTAGAACGTAACTTATTAAATGAAAGAGCGCATTATAAGCCGTTTGAATATCCACAATTCTTCGAATACTTTAAACTTCAACAACAAGCTCATTGGTTACCTACAGAGGTTCCTATGGCTGATGACTTGGTAGATTTTAAAACTAAACTTACTCCACAGGAGTCCAACCTAATTATCCAAGTACTAAGATTCTTCACTCAAGGCGATATAGAAGTTCAAAACAACTATAACAGTCAATTAATCCCAGTTTTCCCTAAGCCTGAGATTACTATGATGCTCACTTCCTTCGCGGCGATGGAAACTGTACACGTATGGGCTTATTCACATTTAAATGATACTTTAGGTCTGCCAGAAGTAGAGTACAGTGCGTTCCGTGAATACGAGGCGATGAAGAATAAATATGAGTATCTTCAGAACTTTAAAGTTGATACTAAACATGATATTGCTAAGAACTTAGCCATCTTCGGTGGTTTTATGGAAGGTATTGCATTATTTGCAAGCTTTGCGATTCTTATGAACTTCCCACGTAGAGGACTTCTTAAGAATGTCGGACAGATCATTACATGGTCTATTCGTGATGAATCTCTTCACTCTGAAGGAGTTTGTGCTATATTTAGAGAATTTATTGCTGAAAATCCTGAGATTTGGAATAAAGAATTTAAAGATGAAATCTACCAAGCATGTGATGAAATGATTGAACTTGAGGATCATTTCATTGATACTTGTTTTACTTTAGGATCAGTAGAAGGATTGAAGCCTGAAGATGTTAAGAAGTATCTAAGATATATCGCTAATAAGCGTCTTTCTGACCTTAACTTAGAAGCTAAATATGATATCGAGGAAAATCCATTGCCATGGATGAATCTTATGGTTAATGGTAAAGAGCATGCTAACTTCTTTGAGACTCGTGCTACTGAGTATGCAAAGGGTGCGATTATTGATGATTGGGATGATTAGTTGAAAAATTAAGCGCCTGTTCTTAAAGCTTCAACTGTTTTAGTTTTTCCTAGCCAGTACCCCACCGTTTCTGCGGTTTAATTTAGGTCCTTCGAATAATTTACAGCCAGCATTATTAAACCCATCTTTAGCTATACGCGCTGAACTGTATGTCGAGATATAAGCTCCAGGCTTAGCAGTTTTAACTACATCTGCTATAAACTCTTCAGTCCATAATATTGGACATGATTTAGGGCTAAAAGGATCAAAGAAAATTCCATCGAAATAGTTTGATTCTAGTGATTTTATTGAATTCCTAGCATCATCGATATAAATCGTGATATCAATATTTTCTTCTTTTAACTCAAGTTTTTTTGATTTCGGTGAATCTTGTTCTAAATTTAGAACAAGATTTGATAAATTTGTCATTAATTTGTGAACAATCTCATAGTTTTCCGGTATTTCTAATTCTGGAATTTTCTGAATAATACCTATATCACTCTCCAGTCCAATGATTTCAATTTTTTGTTCTGGGTTTATTTCCCAGATTTTTTCTATAGCCACGCCTGAGTTATAAGATAAGCCAAAGCAAACATCTAGTATTTTAATAGGGTCTTTATTATTTGGATTTTTTACCCGATTTAGGGCAAGCTCATCTACTTTACAGGCAAGAACATGTTTATGGAGAGCTTCATGGTAAGCACCGATTATTGAGTGATAGCTTTCATTAAATTCAGTGTTAAGAAAACTGATGCTGCCATCTTGGGTTTTTTCTAAAATGTATTTTTGTTCTGGAGGCATTTTCTATTTCTTTAGGACCTAGGCAGTTGTCGAATCTCTGCGTTTTTAATCAAATCCTTAAGCGTGAGTAAAATACAAAATTATATTATAAATAGCCATTATTAGTATTAAGAACATAGTTCCTGCTGTTCCAAAGACCCTAAACTTGAAGAAGTTCTTCTTTCTTTCTAAATAAAGGAGGCTGGACATGTGCAGCGCACGAGCAATTAATAACACAATGCCGAAAATATGAATCGCAAGTATATTAGCTGCTTGAAGGTCTATAGCGAAGAGTAAGAGTGCTGCTAGTGGAACATGCTCAGCAAAATTAGCTTGGGCACGAATGGCGTATTTTAAATCTTCACTATCGCCATCACCAATAACTACTTTAGTCGCAACACGGTTTTTAACCACATTGAGTACTAGGTAAATGTAGATTAAAGCAAGTATTGAAAGGTAAAAACTACTAGTCATATTGATAGTATCGCATGGTTTTTTTAGGACTTGCGTAAAAACGAAACTTAGTTAACTTTAAAAAAATTATGTTAATAACAAAGAAAAAGCTATAATGGAATTTTGATGGAAATCAAATACCGTAGAGTTTTACTAAAATTAAGTGGCGAAGCCTTAGTGGGTGAAGGAAGTTTAGGAATTTCCCCACAGATCATAGATAGAATCGCTGAAGAAATTTATTTGGTTTCTAGGCTTGGTGTCCAAGTCTGTATCGTAGTCGGTGGTGGTAATATCTTCAGAGGTTTACAGAAGTCTACTGAGCTCGGTATGGATAGAGCAGCAGCTGATTATGTAGGTATGCTTGCGACAGTTATGAATTGTCTAGTACTTCAAGGAGTACTTGAGAAAAGAGGTATGGCGACTAGAGTGCAGACTGCTCTTACTATGAACTCTATTGCTGAGCCATACGTGAGAAGAAAAGCACAAAGACATTTAGAGAAAGGAAGAATCGTAATATTCGGCGCAGGAACTGGTAATCCATTCTTCACTACTGATACAGCAGCTTCATTAAGAGCTACTGAAATGGATTGTGATTTATTAATGACCGCTAAAAACGGAGTTGACGGTGTTTACTCTGATGATCCTAAAACTAACCCGAAAGCTACTAAATATGATACTTTAAGCTATGATGACATTATTAATAAGAATTTGAAAATTATGGATACCTCTGCTATTGCACTTTGCCGTGATAACAGTATTCCGATTGCAGTTTTTGATTTCGGCAGACCTGGAGCTATTAGAGATATTATCTATGGTATGGAAATTGGAACTTTAGTTCAGAATCAGCCTACTGTGGTTTAGATCTTTACTCTGATTTTTTATTCTCCGCTGAAGAAAATGCAGTAAAGTATTCCCGTTAATGCAAACGCAGCTGTGCCGTTTAGGATAATTTCATTCATTTATGATCTTTCCTTTCTGTTATACATTATACGAGAAATTAATACTGTTACGCTTAGGACTGTTTTTATTGATTCGAAAATTACTTCTCTTGCTTCAATAAATATATTATCTGAGTAATAACTATTAAACATTACTCCAAAGTCTTTAATTAACCAAATTACTAAAGCAAGTGTAACTAAATCTGTAAAATTAGCTGGGAATTTTTTTCGCATGTTTTAATTATGTGATTTTTAAATATGGAAAATGAAAATCTTCGTTTTTGCGAAGTAAATAAATTTATCTACAAAGCCACAAAATTCTTAAGCAACTGAAGCCCAGTCTCAGAACTCTTCTCTGGGTGAAACTGACAAGCAAAAAGATTCTCACCGTTCCAGATGTGACTTACAAAGTCTTCTATATAGTTAGTTTCCGCGACTTCTAATTTAGGAAAGCGCTTACGCATACTTTTACTGATATCAGCATCTTTACCGTGGGCTCTGTAGCTGTGGACAAAGTAGAAATCACTACCATTGGGAATGTTCTTAAATAGTGGATTTTCACTATTTTCTTTTAAAGTTACTTGATTCCAACCCATGTGTGGAATTTTAATCTTTTCAGAAATCTCTGCCTGTTTGATTTTCAGGAAATCAAATTTGCGAATCGGCATCTCAAATACATTTAAACCATCAACTATATCTAAGTTATTTTCTTTAGAACTCTCTGAAGAAGAAGCAAAGAGCACTTGCATGCCGACACAAATTCCTAGAAATGGAATCCCTGACTGGGATTTTTGAGTGATAACATCTGCTAAGTTTAACTTATGGATTTGGCGCATCGCATTTGCGAAGCTTCCTACTCCTGGAAAAATGATTTTATCTGCTTTTGCGATTTCTTCTGCATGAGAACTTCTAAAGGTGTTTGCACCTAAATATTGAAAAGAATTTTCAAGGCTAAAAAGGTTTCCACCACCTTGATAATCAATTATGCAGATTTCTTTATTTGAAGGCATGAACAACTAAATGATATCACTATGGCTTAACTAATTCATATTTTTCATTTTCAAGCCATGAAATTTGGTTTTTATACTTAATCTTTGACCAATCTTTCTCCTGTTCTATGATTTCAATGATTTGTCCGTCACTTAACTCAAATAATTCGGGGTAGCCAGAATTATTACCAGCATGGGTGCTAGTAGAAGTGCAGCTGACAAAAGCATAGTTTTTAAAGTGTTGGCTATAAGCTACATATGCTGTATTTAAGATACTTATCGCAAAAAGTCCTATTACAGAATATTTAATTAGCTGAATCCTTGAATTTTTAAAGATTAGGAATAATACATTCAGAACTATTAAAAGAATTAAAGATTCACCAAAGTTAAAAAACATAAAGTTGAATATCGATTGAGAATTGAAATTCTGTAGGGTTTTCGTGGTGTGTTTAATATTATTGTTTAGTTCATGGTTGCGGGGAATTATTAATTTTGCACGATTATAGTAAGCTAAAGCTTTTCCAAAGTTTTTTTGCTTAACTTGAGTATTTGCAAAATTAATCATTAAATATGGATTATCTGGGTGCAATTCAAGCATCTCAGTATAGATATCAGCAGCTAGATCATATTCATTTTTTATGTAGAATTGCTCTGCCTGATTAAGTTTCTGCTTATCCATAAAATGCTTTTAGTTCCTTTACTATATTTAAGGCTTTATTTTTCAAATCTTCACTAGCGAGGGGTTCTGAGTTGAACTTTACTCCATAATTCATTTTATCGGTATTTTCAATAAAGAGCTCAATTCTGTCTCGAAGTTCTGGGTTTGAATGCTCTAGTTTCTCTTTATCTTCAGGTTTTTCATATATTTTTCTCTTTAATTCTTTAATTTCTTTAGAGATTAAAGTAAGGTCGATATTATTTTTAATCTTAATTTCAGCTTCATTAAAATGATTAAGGTCTTTGAGACCTTTAAAGTTAATCTTATAGAAGTTATAGAGATGTTTTAGTATGCTAATTAGATTAATTAATACGAAGATTAGCACTAGATAAAGGTTTTGGAATTTTATCCTTTTAAAGTTTTCTATTTTGCTTTGATTAATGCTAACTAACTGATTTAGATTGATTTTCTTAATTGTACGTTTGATACTTTTTATCGGCGTTTCATTTGGAGCTAGGTCGCCTGAAGTATTTGAGTTAAGGCTATGTTTTATATCGATATTAAATTCTTTCGCTTCGTGGACTTCATAGGATTTAGTATTAGGGTTGAAATTTACCAGTTCTTTAGTTGTAACCTTGAATTTTTGTAAAGTGTTTTCAGGAATTACAGCAGTTGAGGACTCAATATTAAAGTATTCTATACCGTTATTAACTTCAAGACTTTTCGATTCTTTGTCCTTGTATAGGTGGAAATTACTGGATTCTTCGACTAGGTCATTAGGAATGTTATTTGGGTTTCCGTTTCCATAGATAGAAGTGTTTAAAACTGCTAAGTCATTTTTATCAATGCTAGAGCTTTTAATAGAGTGATTAATACTAAGTTCTCCTACATAGCCTGTGAAATTTGCTGGACTAGGTTTTGGTAAATCTAAAGTCTCGATCCTAAGAGCGTTTGTGCGGATTTTAACTATATTTTCTTGACTAAATGCACGGGAAAAACTGGTGAAAGGATCTAATGGATCTAGTTGAGCGGCTTTGCCGACTGTAATTAAATCTATCTCGGTACTATCAATATGATTAATACCAGCTTTGATTGGGAAGATCAGGTAGGGGATTTCATAGACCATATATCTCCTGCCTTCTACAACTTCCTGGTATTCTTTGCTATCCTTCTCTAAACGTTTGTGAATAAAATCACCTAAATTTAGCTCAGGTAAACTAATATTTTTTAAATTTCCGCGGTGATATATTTTTAGTTTTAATAGAATTTGTTCATTTATGTAGGGCTTATTATTACTGAGTTCTAAGCGAGCAAAGATATTATCTAGTTTTTTGCGAGGTGCTTGATAGTTTTGAGTCGTTTGCGGATTTACTGTTGAAT
>CALBDR010000261.1 GCA_937927525.1 uncultured Candidatus Melainabacteria bacterium | reverse complement strand
ATGGAACTATTAGATTAAGAGTTCCTGTAGTCGCTTCAAGAAGAAGAAGAGCAAGAATAATTTCTTCTGTAAGAAGAGAAACCTTAGTTAGTGCTGATGATCCAGCAATTAGTCAAGATCCAAATCTCACAAATAATCAACCTGTTAATATTTCACAAGTAGATGAGTTAAACATTGGTAGCGGCAGTAATTTCGTTAACTTTTCCATAGATGATGTTAATCAAGAATTAGAAATTGATGTTAATAATTCTCCTAACCCTATAATAATCAGAAGCGACTCTATAGGCTTTGACCCTAATACTCCTCAAGCTACCGTAGATCTAGAAAGAGGTTCTAAAACTAATAAACCAAGTATTCTATTAAATAACTCTCCTCTCTCAAATCCTCCACACAATGGTGCTTTTGAATTTAATAATGGTAATTTATATTTCACTGCAAATGGAGTTCGAGAATTTATTTTACTTGACCCTATAAATCAATTTGCTGGGTCTGGTTCAACAGTAAATATTAAAGCAAATCTAGCAGGTAATGCAAATACACTTGGTGGCAATAATTCAAATTTCTATCTAAATGCAAGCAACCTTAACTCAGGAACTATAAGCATTAACCACCTTCCTAGTATTGATCAAATCGACAGACTATTTAATAACTCAACAAGTCACTCAATGGTCTTAGCTGGATCAGATGACATAGTATTAACGTCTCAGGCTGACGTAAATCTGACTCTCCCAACAGCAGGAACACTTGCTACTACAGATAACTTACCAATAGTAATTCCACCTAACAGTGTTAATTCTGCAAATATTGCTGATAATAATTTATTAAATGAAGACTTTGCTAATAACTCTATCACCACAGATAAACTTGCAGATCTAAATGCGTCAGTAATTAGTAGTGGAATTGTTGATCCTTTAAGACTTCCGAATCGTGATATTAGTAATATTACTAATCTAACTACGGAGCTAAATGATAAGCTAGAAGTAGTAGATATCGAAGATAACCTTTTATCTACTAGCACCACGACTGCTTTGAGTGCAAACCAAGGACGAGTTTTAAAAAATTTAATCGACGCTTTAATCGGTGGCTTTGGAACAGTTAATACCAATCTTCCTGGTACTGATATAGACTTTAATGAATTCCATTCAGTGTATTCTAAAACTCTAAATCAAGATGAAACCTTCACTGTTTCAAATCTTCAACAAGGACATAAAGTATTTTTAATTCTTGAAGGGGAATTTAATCCAACATTCCCTTCTTTCTTTAACTTATTAGAAGGAACTTATAACCAAGAAGCTATTAATGTTATTCAATTAGATGTAATCAATGACCAAGTTTCAAGCGAATTAGTACATATGAAAATATTTAACTTACCTAGAATTGAACTATTACTCTCTGTAAGAAAAGTAAACCAAGCATATAATGGGCCTTGTATAACAGTAAGAAGAAGCTCAGATAATGCTGAACAAAATATATATTTCCTCCCAAATAACAACTTAGATACAGCGTCCTTACTTAGTTTTGTAGGTCCTGGGAATGATGGTTTCGTAACTAAATGGTTTGATCAATCTTTCAATGGCTTCCATGTAGAGCAAAGCTCAGCTTCACTTCAACCGAAAATAGTAGATGCTGGGTCACTAGTTGTTAGTGATAATCCATTTGCGGCGATTGACTTTACAAATGACTTTTTAAGAAATATCGACTTACAGATAGCTCAAAGCTTTTCACTAATGACTGTTGCAGCAACTACAGTTGCAAATCAAGATGAGCCTAGAAACTATATTTTAAATCAAGGAGATAACTCAACATTCTTGGGTAGAGGTTTATACCTGGAAGCTGATAATGATTTTGCTGCATTAAATGGTTTTACCACTCAATCTAAACAAGCTTTAGGATTAGTTTTAAATGAAGCCCACTTACTTCACTATAACTATGATGAAGTTAGTCTTAATGGTAAAGTCTTTATTGATTCAAATGAAGAGAACAATTCATTTTTTCCAGCTGGAAACCCAGCAGACAATTCCCCACTTAATATAGGTCGAAGGTCAGATCAGAATAATTCTTATGCTGAAATGAAAGTTCAAGAAATCAGAATCTATAATAGATCACTCTCTGATAGCTTTAGACAGAGCCTTGAAACTGAAATTAACAACTACTTTAATATTTTCTAAGAGTAAGCATGAATATTTTAATTACACTAATTACTTTCATAATCTTCACTCTTACGACTAGTCCTGTTAAAGCTGCTGGCGAAAAGATTGATCTAGAGTGTGTTGCAGGCAACTGTAATTTAGACTTTAGAGTAAGCTTAGATGATTTAAATTTAAACCTAAGTAATGAAAGACCTAATATTCTTTGTGTAATAGATACTAGACCACTCAATATTAGCAATGCTCATTCTTATAGAATCGTAGCCTATGAACTTGATGGAACTGGTGAAGCTATCATCAACTCTGATACAAAAATAGATTTCCCTACTTACAGAAGAAATATCCGTGACCAAAGGGTAAGAATTGAACTAGTTCCTAAGCTAGGTAGTAGAGAAATTTATCTAGCAGTTCATGACTCAACAGGCTCAATATACACTTTATACCGAGCGACAATCTCTAGCAGTGGAAGCTTTGTTGCAAACAACACTTTAAGCACATCTAGTTTCAGCACAGGCTTAAGCAATGCTAGCTCAGGCTCAAATGAAATAGTTCCAGGCTATAGATGCACCAACTCTGGCTTAGATGAATGTAATGTTGAATCATTATTATTTAAAAGACTTACATTTGAATCTAATAGAAGAAGAAGAGCAAATCAAACAAATCTAATTAAAGATCCAGATGGTGCATATAGAGTTCAAATCCCAGTACAACCAGGGAAATTTAGAGCAAAAAAAATCAGACCAGCTCCTAAGTTTATTGTTTTAGAAGACTTAAATGTAAATCTAGTACCAGAAACACTTTCAAGCCCACTATTAACCACAAACCCACTAAGAATAGGGCTAGGTACTAATCACGCAGATTTAGCCTTTGACGCAAATACGGATGAATTCACTTTAGCTATTAATGATGCCACACCAGTAATTCGTGCTGACAGATCTGGCAATGTAAGTATAAGCCCTAATGCAACAAGTGGTTTAAATGATGCTAAGTTCACAGCTGAAATGGGACAAATCCCACCGATACGTTTACAAAACTCAAATTTAACAACAACTCCTCTTGAGGGAAGTTTTGAGTTCACAGGTGATGGACTTTACTTTACCACTAATGGTGTAAGAAGATTTATTCTACTAGACCCTGTTAGCTCTAATCCACCAAATCTAAGTCCAACAGTAAATGTAATCGGTAGCTTAGATGCTCAGAATTTAAATAACCTCCCACCTAGCCACTTTAGAAACGCAAGTAACTTTTTCACAGGTACTATATCCCAAGACAGGCTTCCAGAGGATATTGGAGCGACACTATTAAAGAACGAGGTCTCAAATAAAAACCTCAGCATGTCTGGGGCTCACAATGTGAAATTCATTTCACAGGGACCTACAGACATTACTTTACCTACCACTGGAACTTTAATCACATTAAGTGAAATCATTACTGACAACAGTGTCGGCACTAATGAAATTATTGACTTAAGTGTAGCTGGAGTTGATATCAAAGACAATGAACTTACAAATGATAAGTTTAATAATGATTTAGATACTAGTAAAATTACATCTGGAACTATTGATCCAGCAAGACTTCCAGATCGTGCCATCAGTGAAGTTAATAACTTAAACACAACACTTACAGATAAAATTGAAAAAACAGACATAATTGATAATTTAATTAGCACTGATATTGATAAGCCACTAAGCGCAAATCAAGGAAAAGTTCTTAAAGATCTTATAGATGCTAAAGTAGATTTCACCACATTAAACTCAGCATTAATTACAGAAGAACTTGATTTTACAGAAAACCATAGCTATGTAACTAAAACTATTACTGCTGATACTGTTCTTACTGCTATTAATCTAGAACAGAGTCATAAGATATTACTTGAAATAGATGGTAATTTCAACTTATACTTCCCAGACTATTTTATTACTTTAAGCGGTTCCTACGATCCTACTAAGGTAAATATTATTGATCTAGAAGTTATAAACGATAATAGTCCATCTCCTATAGTATACGTCCATATATTCCAAGAGTAGTTAGACTTCAGGGCTAGTCCTGAATACGCTATTTAATTTATTTTTAAAAAAATTATTAAAGAAATTCGGGCAAAAAACCGATCTTTAAATATGAGGGTCGAATAATGGAAAGCATTGAAAAAACGTATTTAAATACAGACTATAAGGATCGATTATTTAAAAAAGCTGTTCCAGTTGAATCTAAGCTAAAAAAATCTGTAAATAAAATAAGCTCAGGTCTTCTGATTAACAATGTAGATAGTGATTCTGCAAGCCTAAGCATAAGAGAAGAAAGCTTTGCTAAAAAGCAATTCTTCGAACTCTTAATGGAATTAGATGAAGCCATTACTATAGTAAATACAGTGATTGCCAGTATAAACTCTGTTTCGCAAATCTCCCTCTCAATTTCTAAATTACAGCAAGATTATAAATCAAACTCTAACCCAAAATATCATGCCTTTCTTCAGAATGAACTTAGTAGCTTTATCAATAATATAGAGCGAATAAATCAAAAAACTGTATTCAATGATGAAAACTTGGTAAACGGCAATTTTTACAGAGAAATAACATTAATAAACAAAGACAAAAGTATAAAAATTGATTTTAGGAACCCAGAAAATAATGGACTGGAGCTTACTAGTATTGATTTTAATATCGAAAAAATCTCATCAAAAGGAAATCTAGTGAGTAATATTTCCTCTTCGTTAAAAGGAATCCAAATCCCGGAGATTAATCAAGAGGATCTGCAGATTATTATGCAAAATATTGCACGTATGAATAAGAATGCAAATGTAATTAAACAAAGACTTTTAATAGCCCATAAAGATTTAGAGAATAAAATGAATCATGAGTTTAATAAAGGAAATTACAATAATGTAAAAGCAGGTATATTCATGATGGATTATAAGTCTAAGCTTGAAAAGCAGTCTGCAAGTACGATTCTAACTCAAGTAAGTGAAGATCATAGTGGCGCACTTAGTTTGTTGCCTTAGTTTTTAGTGAGTTCATAGATATCATTATTTAGCTGAAATGTGTAATTACTCATCATAATACTCTTCTTCAAAGCGATCATATTCAAGAAGAGACTTAAGCATAATGAAAGAACCTATTATTAGTGTAGAAAATACAATTATAGTCTTTATCCAGTACATTTTATCCATTACTCCTATGATTATAGCTAATACGCAATAAGGTAAGCCCCACACCCACAATAAACTTGACAGAAACGATTAAAATCCCAATAAATTCTGGCAGTAATTTTTCTTTCCAAACATAAACATCAGTTACAAGATGCCCTAAGTCTGTAACACACCAAGCTATAAAACCAATAAAAAGCAAATCTGAAAAATTAGCAGGAAATTTACGTCTAAGTTTCTTCATACTGAAATAGCCTCATATAGTATTTTAAAAAGAAATTAAGTAATAAATTGAAAATGCAGTGGATTTACTATGACTACTTAGAATTTAGTTAGTTATAGTCAGAATGTTTTTAAACTTATCAAAATTATTACCCAATAATCGCATTAAACTTCTTTCCTCAGGTTCTGCATATTTCGATACTACATAATCGTTTTTATTAACATTCAAGCTGATATGTACATCACAATATGGCTCCAAAGAAGCAATCTCAGCTGACTGCATAGCACTAATAATATACTGAATTATTTGCCTAGGAGTATCTTTGTAAACAAAAGCTATCAAAAATTCCACCTCACCATAACAGTGACTTAGAATTTGAAGTAAATAATTAAACAACAAAGCATCTCTAAACTGATAGGTGAGATGCAGCTGACATGAATGCCTTAGGCAAATTAAAAGTAATCCAATAGCTTCTATATGTCGGTCAGCAAAGAACACCTATCAGCTTAGAGATGCGCCCCTGGAGATTATTTACTCAACCCCTCAGTCAAATTCTCAAACCCATTATTTTTAACCACAACATTATCTTCAATCCTAACCCCAATCCCTTTCTCTGAGATATAAATCCCAGGTTCAATAGTAATAACCATATTTTCCATAAGAATATCTGTTTTCCTATCTAAACCAGGATCATGAACATCAATACCGAGTGAATGTCCGATACCATGCATGAAGTATTTCTTCAGTTCATCCTTACTGTCTTTATCTTTAATATATTTGAGTTCATAGAGACCTTCTGCTAAAGAAGCTTCTGCGATATCCTGCAATTCTTTAAAAGCCATACCTGCTTTAATAGAGTTAATAACTTTATTTTGGCAATCTAAAACCAAATCATAGACTCCTTGTTGCTCAGCAGTAAAACGGTGACTAGGAGCATAAACTCTAGTAATATCACTTGCATAGTAGTTAAATTCAGCTCCAGCATCTACTAAAACTAAATCATCAGCATTTACTAAATTGTCATTTTTTATGTAATGCAATACACAAGAGTTTTTTCCAGCAGCAACTATAGCTGGATAAGCCCAGCCGCTAGCTCCTTGCGCTCTAAATGCTCTGTTTAAATGAGCTTCTAGCTCATACTCATAGATTCCTTGCTCGATAATATTAGGAATCATAGAGTGAGCCTGAATAGCTATCTCGTTAGAACGTCTCATAATATCTAATTCAGCATTAGATTTAATTGCACGTAATGAATGGATAAACTTTAAAACCTTTTCTGTGAAAAGGTTAGGAATATCATCTTCTAAACTTTTGTCATATTCTTTAATATCTAAAACGTTATCAATACCATACTTTTCTTTAGCAGAAGAAATCGTCTCTCTTTCTCCTTCCCAAATAATCATGGTTTCATCAGCTTGTTTAATATAGAGACTGACAGGATTTACAGCAGCTGGTTCAAAAACCAAAACGGCTTCTGATTCAGTAAAACCAGTTAAATAGTAAAAATCACTATTCACCCTAAAAGGATAAAAAACATCATTACTAAAATTCTTTTCCTCACCTGATTTCAAAACAAGTCTTTTAGGATAATTATTGAAATCCGCTCCAGCTGTTTCATCCAAATCTTTAACATCAATATTAAGATTAGCGATAAAAGCTAAGAGCTTATCTCGTCTTGATTTGAATTCTTCAGCAGAAATAGTGAATTTTTGTTTTTTCGTTCTTAACATAAAGCTATGCTTTAGCTGTAGCAGCAAGCTTACTAAAAGCCTGTTCTAGATCAGCTTGTAAGTCTTTAACATCCTCGATACCTACAGATAAACGAACTAAGTTATCATTGATTCCTAGTTCTTTTCTTCTTTCAGCAGGTACTGCTGCATGAGTCATAGTAGCCGGATGACAAGATAGACTCTCTACACCGCCTAGTGACTCAGCTAATTGGAAAATTTTAAGACCTGAAACTAACTGTTTAACAGTTTCTATATCAGCATCAATTTCAAACGAAATCATACCATTATAAAGATCCATTTGTTTTTTATATAACTCATACTGAGGGCTTGATTCTAAAGCAGGACAATTTACTACTTTAACTAAAGGGTGTTGTTCAAGCCATTTCGCTAAAGTCAGAGCATTTTCATGATGCTGTTTCATTCTCACAGCAAGAGTTTTCATTCCTCTCATCAATAACCAACAATCAAAAGGACCAGCAATAGTACCAGTAGCATTCTGGTGATAAGCAAGCTTTTCTGCAATTTCTTCATTAGAGGTAATTAAAGCTCCTAAAAGTAAATCAGAGTGTCCACCTAAATATTTAGTACAACTATGCATCACTACATCGACACCAAAGCTAAGTGGTCTCTGTAAATAAGGTGAAGCAAAAGTATTGTCAGCAGCAATAATAATTTTTTTATCTTCTTTTTTATTAATCTCTTTAACCTGCTCTACTACTGAAGCTATGTCACATAAATGCATTTTAGGATTACTAGGAGTTTCAATCCAAACAAGCTTAGTATTAGGTTTAATCGCTTTAATATAATTATCAGAATCTCTAGCATCTACAAAAGTAAATTCAATACCGACCTTAGTCATAAATTGAGTGAAAAGACGGTGTGCACCGCCATATAAATCTTCACAAGTCACCACATGGTCACCAGCAGAGAACTGTTGCATGAAAGCATGAATTGCAGCAATTCCTGAAGGATAAATAAATCCAAATTTTCCACCTTCCAAAGAAGCTAAACATTCAGCTGCAGCAGATCTAGTCGGGTTACCGGTTCTAGAGTAACAATAGCCTTTAGTTTCACCAATTCCCTCCAAAGTATAGGTAGATGTTTGATAAATCGGAGGAATTGTAGCACCAGTGCTAGGGTCTGGTGCTTGACCTTTTAAAATAGCTTTGGTTTCAAAACCCCAATTTTCTGTATTCTCAAGATTCATAATTTCAGTAGCTTTCTGCTAATATATTCTACTATGTTTAGGTTTATCTTTTTCCTTTTTGGAATAATCGCTGGCTTCATAACCGCAATCCTTGTTCTACCGGTACAAGGCAAGACTTTCTTTAACAAGATGTCTCAGTTACCCAAACCGACTCAGGATTTAATTGATGAATGCATTAACCTAACAGTTTCCTTAAGTAAAATAGCGATAGGATTTGTTGAGGATCTTAAATACAGAGTTGCAGAATCAAGCAAAGTTGCAGAAAAAGCTATGCAAGCTATCAGAGAAAAAAAGGAAATTAAATAATGGTTGAAACTCTTGATTTTGTTTTAGTAGTATCTTTGTCTTTACTAAGCCTATGCTTCATAGTCTTTTTAGCATTTTTCATCCCGATTCTAATCCAAGTTGCAAGAATCTTCGATAGTGTCAGCACTATTTTAGTGATGACGAAAGATTCTATAAGAAAAATTTTAAATAAAATTGATTCTGCAACAGATAAAGCAGGAAAAATCACTGAAAATATCGGCTCAAACCTCAAAACACTATTTGTAGGCATTAAAGCCGGCGCAGAGAGCTTCTTTAAGAAGTAGATAATATTTACAATCTACTTAATTTAGTTAAATTCCCAATGGTTTGAATATATTTGCTGCGAGCTTAGGGACCCAGCGAAGCTGGGGCACAGCAGAAAGTGTATACATGCCATTGGGAATTTAACATATACAGTAGTAGTTTTGGTTATAATTAGAACCATGTTAAGAGAAGATAAAGAAAGTGGTTTAGCTAAATTTATTGGAGGCCTAATCTTTGGTCTTGCGGCTGGTTACGTAACTGCGTTATTGCTTACGGAAAAAACTGGTCCTGAGCTAAGAAAAGATTTTGTTGAGAATTCTAATGAAATTCTTGAAAACATGAAAGATAAGCTTGATGTCTTTAGAGACAAAGCTGCTGACAGAATTCAAGAAATTAAAAACTTTGCTGATGAGAAGTTCAGTTTATCTGCGATTAAAATTCAAGACCAAATCGATTCTATCGCTAAGCAATTAGATGAGTTAGGAAAGAAGACGAAAGAAGTCGCTAATGAATCAAAAGAAAATACTCCGAGCAGCTAAATACCTTGAACAATTCACGAACAAGCATGGCACGAAAATTGCCATGCTTGTTCCTTTATTGGCATTTTTAATTTTCTTTTCTTACAGTACTATCTCAGCTTTAATTACAGTAAAGTCTATTCAGTTACCTAAAAACTTTAAAAAAATTAAATTTAAAATTAAAGATTATTTCGTTGAACATTTAGACGAAAATTCCCAGGAGAAGCTTTGGAACTTAAAAGCAAAATCTGCAATCGTTAACTCGAAATATAGTAAAGCTGAAATTACAGATCCCGTGATTGAATACTTTGAAAAAGGTACGACGAATACTAAATTTTTATTAAGTGCAAAACACGCTGATCTTGATAAAAAAATACAATCTTTTGATCTTAGAGAGAGTGTAAAACTAAACTATGAAAATAACACTTACCTTCTAGACTCTGGTAAGCTAACATTTTCTGAAGAATCATCTGGGTTTAAAGTCTCTAAGGATTGGACATTAAACTCCCCTTCTAAAGATATTCTCATCTCAGGAAGAGAGGGTGAGATAAGCAAAGATTTCCAAAGCATAAAAAGTCTAGGCTTAGCAAAGCTTGAAAAAGGTCCATATCAGCTTTCAGCAGATAGAATAAATATCAATATCAGCCCAGGAAGACAAATCGTAGATTCATATGGGTCTGCCAAACTAGTGATTCCAGATAAGAATATTTTACTTACAGCATCTGAAATTCATTTAGACGCTAAAGGTAATTTAAGAGCCCAAGGGAGTGTCAATATTAATACAGATAATACAAACTGCTTTGCTGAAAAGCTTTGTGTTAGAACTGAAAATAAAACCCAGATAGCTACGCTTACTGGTAATCCATATATTCTTCGAAATAGCGATAAGATTTATGCTGATGAAATTATTTACAATTTCGATACAGAAGAGCTTACAATTAAAGGTAATGTCCACTCATAAAAACATTTTTTTAATTATCGTTTGCTTTATCTTTATGAGTTTAGGACAGCAAGCACATGCCATTAAGCTTCAGAAAGGCTTAGATGATATTAAGATAGTTTCTGCAAACAAACTGAATTATAAAAATAATAAAACTCTACTAACGGGTGATGTAATCATCAAAGTAAAAGACATCTATATTTCATCACCAAGCGTTGAAATTGAAGAAAAGAAAAAAGCCGAATTTACTGGCTCAGTTAATATAAACTCTAAAGATCTAAATGTTGTTGCTGACAGAATGGAAATAGATATTAAAACTGGCTATATAACTTTATTTAATGCTAAATCTAAAATTAAAGACTATAAAGTAGACTCTGATATCCAAATCCTACACCTAGAAAATGGCACTTTTAGAGCTGAGGCACTTGAGGGTTCACATGTAACCACCAGCCATGAAGATATCAATGTCAGCTCAGAAAGCCTTGATGCTTTATTTGAAGGGGATGGTGAAAATATCAATGACTTAATTCAAATTAAATTCGCGGGAAATGTAATTGCTGAGAAAAAAGAATCACAGATTATAGGTAACAAACTTTTAATTTACCCTCCCGTAAAGCAATACCGAGTCATCGGTAATGCTATGTTCATTAATAAAAAAGAGAAACTACTTGTAGAAGCTGATTACATGAATCTAGAAGAAAGTGATTCAGAGAATAAAGACTACACACTCCTTGCTACTAGTAATTCTGAATCAAAAAAAGTTAAAGTACTCTCTGAAAAAAGAAAACTCCTAGCAAACTCACGCCTAGTAAGAATGTGGCTCATAAATAATGAAGTAGATAAAATAGTGTTTACTGGAGCTTCAGATGTAAGGCTTAATGATAGAAAACTTGAAGGTGAAGAGATTGTTTTAAATAACGAGACTAAAGAACTTATTAGTAATTTAGATAGACCTAGGGCTATCTTGCTTAAGTAATTATTGTCTCAGAGATACTGAGCACCTCTTCAGCAACAAGCTTAGAAGTCTCATAACCAGAAAGCATTTCTCTTAATACACCTAAATTCTGTAGCATGGTTTCTAAATATAAATAATCCTCAAACCATAAACAAGTCTCTGCATAAAAATTACTCACAGTAGCATTATTTTGTAAAAACTCTTTCACGATATATTTTCCAGCGATTATATTTGCAAGTCCAGCCATATCAATGATCTTGAACATTTTATAAAGCATGAAATTAATAGAATTCGCTTTATAAGTTAAAAAATACGGCTTTTCATAAAGTGCTGCTTCTAAAGTAACAGTGCCTGAGCATAACCACAAATAGTCAGATGCTTTTAAGAGCTTTTGATTAGCTTGAGGCAATGTCTCACCATCAATCACCTTAATTAAGTTCTGAGCGTCTTTCAAACCACACTTTAATAACTTTGCATGAGAAATAGTAGGAGCTTTAGCAATCACAAAGCGAATTTGAGGATATTCTTCGTGAATCTTCTTCGCTGTTTTTACAAATAAAGGTAAGGTATACTCAATTTCAAAACCTCTACTACCTGGAAATATTCCAATCAAAGGTGCATCATCACTAGGAATTAGTGCAATATTATCGTTTTCAACACTATGTGCACAGTATTCTTCCTGTAAAAAAGAAAATATCTCAGCTTTAGCATCTTCTACAGACATATCAATCAATGACTCTAAAACAGGATTACCGACATATCTAACGGGCTGTTCAACTTCGTTATAAATTTCCTCCTCAAAAGGTAAAGTACATAAAACTTTATCTATATACTTTAAAATATTCTCAATCCTCTCAGGACGAGAAGCCCAGATCTGAGGAGCAATATACTGGATAATCTTAATATCTTTTAAACTCTCATCTCTCGCCTGAGCCATTTTTATAGAGCGTGCAACCTGTAAATTAAAACCAGCATAGTCTACTAATAAAACAGTATCTGGCTTAAACTCAAGAATCTCTTTAACTATTTTTCGCTTTAAACTTAAAATCTTAGGTAAATTGACAACAACCTGGGTTAAACCTGCAAAGGAAAAATTCTTATAATCAACAAAAATCTCCATCCCAAAATGTTCACATAGAGATGAAGCCATACCTTTAATATGGGTTTTAGGCTCAATAGCTTTTATCTCACGAACAACTTTAGCTAAATGACTTTCACCACTAAATTCACCGCATATTGCAAATACTTTCTTTTCCTGAGCCAAAGAGTTTCCTTCTATCCCTGTAAACATCTTCTCGCTATATCTTGTACCATCGAATAAGTATTCATAAACCCATTTGCCCTAGACGCAGTTAAAGTCTGTACTAATCCCATCTCCTCAATGAACCTAGGATCAACTGCAAGTACCTCCTCAGGAGAAGTTCCAGTGAAACCATCAATCAATAAAGCAAGTAAGCCTTGCACTAAATGAGAATTAGATTCTCCTTGAAAACTTAACTTACCATCCTCAAGACCACCAGTGATATAAGTAAGAGAAACACAGCCTTTAACTTGATTTTCATCAAGTTTTTTACTCTGATCGAAAGGAGCTAACTTCTTACCTAAAGCAATAATCCTCTCAAACATCTTAGTCTTATCACCAAGCTTTTTGAATTGATGGAAACGCTTTAAAAGCATAGGCGTTAGCTTATATGGATTTTCTTGTTGTGTATCAGTCATCTTTAATATTTATTTAAAATCACCATAAATTAGTGATTCCATTAGTAAATTGTAACTTTTATTAGCATAAAGTATCTTAAATAAGATAAAATGATTTACTGCTTAGGGCGGTATAGCCAAGTGGTAAGGCAGAGGTCTGCAACACCTTTACCGCCGGTTCGAATCCGGCTGCCGCCTCCAATTTTCATTTCATTCAATTGTATGCTTGCAGACGCATTCGA
>CALBDR010000260.1 GCA_937927525.1 uncultured Candidatus Melainabacteria bacterium | reverse complement strand
CTACATGCCGATGGTAAAGCTGCTGTTAAGTACACCGATGGATATTCACTTCATTCTTTAAATGGTGTATCTGTGCCTGAAAAATTAGCATTAACACCATCACATGAACTGACTCTTGATTATTATAAAGAACTGGAATCAGCAGATCACAAAATAGAGTTCGTTGCTAAATATGGTGTTGAGCGCATGAAAGCTCTTGGCAAGGTGTTAGATAGCTATAAGAACTACGAAGGACATGAATACTGGGATAGGTACATATTCGGTAAATCTAAATACGAACTAATTGATATGAGCTCTGTTTATAACAACGATGCAGAAGCTATTTTTCTGGGCATGGTTCATCAAGGTAATGGCATGTACATTATGGAGTGCGTGGGCTCTGGAATTAAGACGATTAAACAAGCACTTGAGTCTCGCATAGAAGAAGACTTGTCAGACTACGAATGTGCAGGATTTCATTAAACGAGGTGAAGAAAGATGATAAATAAACTAATCCTATTACTAGCACTGGCACTACCAGTACAAGCACATAGCTTCGAGAAAATTATCCACTACAAAACAGATGGTTACAATGAAACTACAAACGCTGAGTTCATAGAGTTTACGCCCAACGTTCCAGTGTTTCAACCAAGCGTGCCAGTCAAAATCTACTTTGGCGAAAACATTAGAAACGTAGATGAAATCAAAAAGCGATTAAATCAACTGGCTAAAAAAGTAAAAGGTTTAAAGTTTCAATACACTGGCTTTGACGAATCGGTCATTGATGTTTTTGAGAACGGTCTACGTGAAGGCGTGCTAGGACAAGCACAGATCTTTTCGAATGGCAGAGGTGAAATTGGTTACAGTCTGTTAAGTATCGACCAGCAGCAGATCGACAACTGGGCTTTATTTCGTAGTCAAACAGTGCAAATAAACGTGGTAATTCATGAAATATGTCATGCTCTCGGGTTAGGTCATACACTAGGCACTGCTTACCTACGCAGAACAACACCTATCATGAACGCATCAGTGCAGCTTGACAACAATAAGATCGACTACGATATGATCCAAGGTTTAAGACAGATTTACGATACGAAAAAAGAGCGTACAGTTACCATGGATTGTGCAGAAGGTTATGCAGTCTTGCAGCACAAACGCAAAAAGAAATTACAGTTTAGTAGAAGTTTTACAAACGGTCAGCTAGCGGTCTCAAACATAGGTCGCTTGAGAAATTGGAGAAGAAAAATATTTTGTGATTAAAGCACCGTTATAATAATTATGGGCACGGTTTTACAACGTGAGCATGTTCCTGCTCTTTTGTTTTTCATTCATCAACACACCCTCCTCCGTGCCCGCCATTTTTAAAGAAGGAACATCATGAGTTTAATAACAGTTAAAAGCGCAAATCCAAAAGCCAATGGCAAACTTGGATTCTGGTTCGACACGGATAAGCCCAGGCGATCTATTAAAGCAGGATATAAACATTCGCTGAATAGAATGAACGCAGTACGGCTTGCTCAAGGCAAAGAGCCACTTAAAGAAAAAGATGTTCACTCACGGCATCATATAGATTTCGATAGAGAAAATCCAAACCCTGATAATTTATTGGTCTGCAAATCACAAGAGCAGCATAACCATGTGGAACTGCAAGCACAAGAAGCTATGAGTCAGTTAGTTAAAGCAAAAATAATTGACTTTGATTTTAATACGCTGAAATATTTTGTGGCATGGAAACCACTGGAGAAAAAGTTAAGAGGAGAACCTAGAGATGGAAAAAGAAAAACGGATACGGGCGTTAATGCGCTTCATGAACAGCAGAGACGCACAAACAAAATGGACATGCAGGCGAGAAGTCATGGACATATTAAAAGTGCCGAGGGGCATAGCGCACGGCATTTTAAAGACCCTAAGCGACAGAGGGATCTTGACCAAAAAAGGTGAGGGGATGGAAACTTGGTATGAAGCTCAATGATCCATTTACAGTAGTCAAGCTCCAGCATTTAATTTACGGGTTAAAGAAAGAAGCTACACCTGTTGAAGAAACTAGAGGTAAGCAAAAGGTTTTATTGCATCGACCTGAACCGTTGGATCTATTACAGAAGTATGTAATTCCAATGTTAGATTTGATCGTTAAAGCTCAAGTAAACTAAAATCCGTAATATAATCTAGTAATGAGTGGTCTTGCTTATAACCAACTATCAGGTAACTGGTTAAGTGATAATATTCACTTTAAACTTGATAGAGATTTTACTGTTACCGAGATTAAAACTGGGCGCAAATGGACAGCACCACGGGGATACAAATCTGACGGAACTTCTACTCCTGGTTGGGCGCAACCTTTAATCGGTGGCAAGTTTAGACCTGACTTTATTGAAGCTGCTGTTATTCACGACTATTATTGTGAAACAAAAGAGCGTACACAGAAAGACACTCACAAAATTTTTGCATTAATACTAAAAGCAGAGGGTGTGCCTTGGTGGAAACGTACATTAATGCACCAAGCGGTAAAGGTATATAACAAGTTTAAGAACTGGGGTTGGAAATAATGAGCGAATATCCGTGTAGTAAAATAGAAACACTAGAAAACCATGGCGAACGTATCGCTGTGCTAGAAACAGAAATGAAACAAATTATTGCTGATAACACAGAAATCAAGCATGACCTAAAGCAGATCCGCAGACACGTTGGCTCGGTTGCTCAAGACATAACCACATTAGCTACCAGTTTTAAAAACAGTAAATCGTTTTTATCAGGTGTTGTAGTTGCAATCTCAGTAATCTTTACTGGCGTACTAGAACTACTATCAGCTAGCTGGGATAAGATACTTCACTTGCTCCACATTAAATGATAACCAATTCCAAATTAGACGAAGATAAAATTACGACCGTCGGGATTAGCGACGGTCGAGCTGGATCTGGTTCCTTAATTTTATCCAAATCGTATGTCTTAGTGCAGTAAGAAAAAATTATGTCTTTGAGATTTATAGATTTATTTGCTGGTATTGGTGGTTTCAGGCTAGCACTAGAAAGCCTTGGTGCTGATTGTGTTTTCAGTTCTGAGTGGGATAAATTTGCTCAACAAACTTATTCTGCTAATTTTGGAGATATACCAACAGGAGATATTACTCAGGTCACGAGTGATAAGATACCAGACCACGACATCTTATGCGCAGGTTTCCCGTGCCAACCTTTTAGTTTGGCAGGTGTCAGTAAAATGAACTCTCTTGGCTATGCTCATGGCTTTGCGCATAAAACCCAAGGTAATTTATTTTTTGAAGTTGCTCGAATTATTAACGATAAACAGCCTAGAGCTTTTATATTGGAAAATGTTAAAAACTTAGTTAGTCATGACAAAGGTAATACATTTAAAACTATTCAAGACGTCTTGATAAATGATTTAAACTATACGATTTACCACAAAGTCATAGATTCGTCTTGCTTCGTTCCACAAAAAAGACAAAGAATTTTTATTGTAGGCTTTAAGAATCCTATCCCTTTTAAGTTTAATGACTTGGACTATTCCTCTTTACCAAGTATTAAGTCAATTTTAGAAGAAAAAGTTGAAGATAAATATACACTTACAGATCGCTTATGGCAATATTTACAGAATCACGCTGAAAAGCACAGAGCCAAAGGACATGGATTTGGCTTTGGGTTAGTTGATCTAAATGGCACAGCTAGGACTTTATCGGCAAGATATCACAAAGATGGTTCAGAGATTTTAATACCTCAAAAAGATAAAAACCCTCGCCGATTAACTCCTCGTGAATGTGCAAGGATAATGGGGTATCCAGATAGCTATAAGATAGTTTGTAGCAATACTAGGGCATACAAACAGTTCGGTAATTCAGTTGTTGTACCAGTCGTTAAATATGTGGCAAATTGCTTACTTGAAACTTTAACCACTTCACATTAAATAATAACCAGTATCATCTTTCATTAGATACTGACAAATAGCTTTTTCACCTAAAGCAGGGAATGACCAATGCACCTAGAAAAAATCGAACAGAAACAAGATTTCACTATAGACTATTTGGAATTAAAACTACCTTAAATAAATCTATTTAGCTTTAGGTGGTCTTTTATTTCCAATGTTTTTCTTAGTACCAGGCTTCTTTGGACCATAAGGAATAAAGATACTTTAGAGTTTTTAGGGATTTGGGAGTCTATTAATAATGAAGATTTTAATTCCCTCGAATTCGAGGGAATTAAAAATCGTTCAGGTAATAATAGATTTTCAATATCTGCAAAACAATGGATTACTAAGATTCTTTTTTATAGGTATATTATACCTGTATTAAATGATACCCTTCACTATCTTTAAGCCATTGTTGGCAAATAGCTTTCTCTCCCAATCTAGGGAATGACCAATGTACCCAGCAATCATGCTCGTTGATACATTTATGAAACGGCACATTTGACATTTGGATTAAATCAATTACCTGCTTCACTGTATAACCAGCAATAGTAAAGTCAATAGCTAAGCCCGCCATGTGACGCGATGTTGAGCTACCACCAACATATTGATTCACTTCAGGACTACGATAAACACTATCTGGAATAATAGGAATATTACCAGCCATAGCACGAATCACTTCCATGGAATGAGCCACTAGCCTTAAGTTTTGTATCTGCTCGGAGCTAGGGTTATTAGGTAAATTGTTCTGTGTTGCTATAGCAGAGCGTGTAAACTCTTTTAGCGTGAAGTGATTGCTTAATCTCATAGACCTTCCGGGGTAGGTAACTTTGCCTGTAATGATAGTTTGTCAAGCACTGTATAAGGTACAGCAGCTAGGATAGTAAACTCAGCAGAACCAAAGTGCTTGCGTCCATCTGATAACTCTATTGCTTTATTGCCATTAGATAAGTCAATCGGAGTTCTACCATAAAACGTTGACCACGTAGTCCAAGTATGAACTAACTCATCTTCGTTTTCATCTAAGTAAGTTCTACCTGGAATCCCTTCAGGCACAGAATCAGACATCTGAGCGTCAGTAAGCTCAATCCATGCTGGGTATTGTTCAGTAGTTATACCCTCTGTATGCAAGAATAATACTGTTGTCATACTGAAAGTAGAATAATCGCTGACATTGTAAATGGTGATGTACCCTGGATTATCAGTATTAGACTTAGATGTTTGCAAATCTAATTGGTGCGCCAGTATTTTTCTTGAGTCAGCATTATTAGACAATGCCAAATACTCCGTGTACTTTGCCATCGGTAGCTTTACTATCGGTGGATTGCTATTAAACATTTTTGGTGTCTGCGCCATAATTCTTTTCCTTTAGTTGGTATATCCTTCTGTTGTCATTGTTCCGTCATCTGTAGAATCTAAACCTACTTGGAATAAAGTAAAGTCATTTTCTCGAACCGCACTGACTTCTTTTTTGTAGTGGTTAGTTTGACTATTAAATGTTACATCAGTAGCAGTTCCGTGATTATTGTTACCTGAGGTATCTAATGAGTTTGATTTTAGTGGATAATTTATAACAGTTGCTCCATTTTGTTTTAAAATGAAGTTACTCAAATTTCCATCTAAAAATGATGCTAAACTACCCCCCCTTCTACCAATTACTAAACCAGTAAAACTAGAAACGGGGTTAGTTAAAGTTTTAGTACCAATTGATACACCATTCATAAAAAATTCAAGTTCACTAACACCATTCCAAGTTATTTGAATATCGTATTCAGTATTAATAGACATTTCACTGTTAGGAATATTTCTCCAAGCATCAACACCATCAGTAAAACCTCCAAATGCTAAATCCCAGTTTGAAGAACCAGCTCTATATCTAATAGTATGTTCTGATGTTGTTATAGCACCCAAAATACTATAATCATCTGAGTCTGCATTTAAGCTTACTGTAAACGATAAATCCCAAGATTGTGTCATATCAAAGGTTACAGAAGATGGAATATCTATAATACTACTTGTTCCATTAAACTCTGCATAATTCAACAATCTATCTCCAAAACTGTAAGCAGTTGGTACTGTGTAAGTGCTTTGCGTAATACTAGTTAAACCAGTAGGGTGGAAATTATTACCAGAAGTATCTAAAAACTTACCAGCAGTTAAATCAATTACAGCGCCATTAGACAAAGTAACAGTTCTAATATCACCATCAGAACCAAACACTATATTATTGCCGCTAACACTAGGGCTAGAATCTGTGTCTTGGAATGTATAACTAGAAACTGTTATACCTGTTAAATCAGAGAAATTAATTTGACTAGAAGCTGACGTAACTTCTGCATAACCTCTATAAGCCTGCGTAGTCCACGGAGCAGCTACACCATTAGTGAAATCTATTTGTGTTTCTGCATTATTGTGTACCGCTACAGCAGGGTTAGTAATAGCATTACCAAGAGCATCTGTAGAACCATCTAATAAAGCAGGTACTTTACTTTGTCCCGGCGCAATATCTTCCGTTTTATAATAATCTATAACACTTCCGCTTTTACTTAATTGCGCACCCCAAATAAAAATCCCGCTAGTTCCGTCACCATCAAAAATAGCATCATTGTCATCTTCAGCAATATAGAAAATGATATTATTTGTTGCGCTAGCAGTTGTAAATGTCATAGAACACCTATACCACCCATCGCCAATATCTTCTATCGCAGCATCATCAGGAGCCCCAACAAAATCAGACCCTAAAACACCATTAGTTAAATCATAAGACTTTCCTTCTGCCTGAGTTGTATTATATATAACCAACCAATCTTTTTCAGACGCTTTTGCATAGAGAGATACAGTATAAACACCACTCTCTAGTGACACTGTTTTTGCACAATAATGACTTTCTGCAGGAGTTGTATCACTTACTAATTTATCAGCAGTTGACCCCCCGTTTGGATCGGTAGTTGCATCCGAAGTTATTGAAGCGCGCGTCTTTGTCCAATAAGCATTGTCTATTTCTTCAGAGTAACTGTAAAAATTATTTGCATTACTAAATCCATTTTCGATATTGTAATGGAACGTGTCTTGAGTAGATCCCCAGAATGTACCAGTAGTTATATTTGTAGCAGTACCATGGTGAGCATTTTCTTTTGCGTTGTAAATAGTAGTGCTATCACCTTCGCCATACGGATAAAAAGCAACTAGATCATCTTCAGTGATACCAGTAGGTAAAATAGTCCCCGCTCGAACTTCGTCCATTTGAGCCTTAGTTAATCTGACATTGTAAACACCAACACCGTACATCTTGCCATCATACGCATAAGATGCATTAGTGTGATGACCCATTCTAAATGGTTGAGTGCCGCTTAAATTTTGAACAGTTACAGAAGAAGTTTCTTCAAAACCATCCTTATAATAAAATACTTCATTAGTGGAACTGTCGATACCCGCAGCTACTGTAACTTCTTCACCATTAAGAACACTAAAAGTGCTTCCTGGGTATGGTTGTGCATCTGAACCCCAAAATATTCTTATTCTGTTTTCACTATCTAAAAAAAGTCTAAAGTTATCAGCACTAAGGTACGACCCTTTACCCATTAAAACTCTAAACGAACCATCACTTGCTGGTGCGATATTAGCAATAAGAGTGAAAGATCCCGTTCCGAAATTGAAATCATCTGAGTGAGGCACAGAGACTAAATCATTAACACCATCGAAAACACCACAGTGACTAGCTTTCACTAAACC
>CALBDR010000259.1 GCA_937927525.1 uncultured Candidatus Melainabacteria bacterium | reverse complement strand
TTTTTACTACTATAGGTTTAGCTGGAATAGCTTTCACCTTAGTTTTAGGTACAGTCCTAGTCTTAATATAATTATCGTAGCTTTTTCTAGTCTTCTCAAAGGATTTTCCTATGTTTTTTTTCTCTTTCTTTGACTTATCTAAATCATTTTTAGCTTTTTTTACTTGAACATTTAATTCTTTCTTTTCCTTTTTGCTTATACCCTTTTCTTTCAAAGCTTTTTTCGCATCAGCCAACTTATCCTTAGCACTCCCAACCCTCCCCCGCGCCTCTTCCAAATCCACAAGCGCAGTAAACTGCGCCTTATCCAAAGCCTTAGCCGTATCATCGACATAAACCTTCTCTGCGATATAAAGCTCCGCCGCGGCTTCCTTATCATTAACCTCTAATGTAGAACCAGTATAAGAAATCCCTTGTGATTTAAAATTCCTGTAAAGATCCTTATGCCACTTTTTATTTTTCTCATTAATATTTAACTGAAGACTGTCAGCAAGATCTGCCTGAATATTTAGAAAAGATTTCACGGCCGTCTCCGCATCCTGCCCATTAAACAAATCTGCTGTTGAAAAACTTTGATAAATACTTGAACCATCTGCATCCTCGAAACCCTTTTCTGTATTAAAACTCTGCAAATCAATATTCTTAAGTTTTTTATTACTCTGGATCGAACTCTGATGGAATTTACTTATCAGCGCACCATTAGCATCATAAACTTTAAAGTAATTAAAGTCTGAATTTTTATCAATACGATTTTTCGTATTCTCAGCTTTAGTAGCAACTACTACAGCTCCAGCTGGAATCTCAATTCCATTTACTTTAAAACTCTCACTTACTGTACCGTAACGGTTATGCTGCCTTGGTAGAACATCTAAGACGACACTCGGTTCTTCACTTAAAATCTCCGCACCAGAATTAATCTCAGGATTGTTATTAGCAGAACTTGATTCTGAATTCTGAAAACTCAGCCCAGATAAAGAATCTTCTGAGCTTAAACTTTGTTTCCCGAGCTGATCACTAAAAGTATCTAAAACTTCTATCCCTTCATGATTAAAGTTTAAAGAGTTTTCAGGTAAACCAAGTCTAGAATTACCTTCAAATGCTTTTCCAATTGACATCACTATATGTCCATTTTCGTCAACATAAAGTGTAGAAAGCCCATTACTTTTAGCACTAGCTATACGTAAAGGATTATCAGCAGAAACTACTTTATCAGCATCGACAAAAATTCCATGACTATTAGCAGGTAAGCTACGAATCCCTAAATCAAAATTGCTTAAATTATTGTTTTCAGCGATTGGAGTAGGTGGAGGTGAAATAGGAATATTTTCAATTTCAATGACAGGTGAAGGAGGAGAAGTCGGTGGAGGATTGATTTTAGGAACCTTAGGAAAAATTATAGGGCTAAGTTCAATATCTGCAACAATATTTATTTGAGCGGTACTGATGAAACTTATATCCCTTATTTCATTCCCACTATTTTCTTTTTCATTCTCATCTTCAAATTTAAAAACTGGATATTTAGCATTAACTACTAATGTATTCGGGAAGTCACTTTCAGAAAGTCCAGTATTATTTATTTCCAGATTGAAATTCTCAGGGTTAGCCACAATAGCGTCATAGTCAACACTACCAGTAATAATCTTTTGCAAAAGCTTATCAGAAATCAATAATTTATCATCACTCACTAAGTCACTAGTAAAATTGAAATATGGAGAGATAAGTCTAGGATTATAATTTGTGAGCCTATCTTCAGTAATTAAAGATGTCTTATAACTAGGCTGTAAATCATCAGTTTTAATTTCATGAAAGTCACTACGAGCTAAGTTAAAACTATAATTCAAGTCTAAGTCTTCTTTAAATTCTTTTTCAGCTTTAAGTTCAAGCTTATTAATAAAAGTAGACTTCTGAATATAATAATCTAAAAACTCACTGATTGAAGAAGATGGGGAGAGACTCATTTCATTTCTAAATTGATTAAAGTTATTTTCTAAATTCTCTAAAGCAAGCTCTGAATTTTCAGTAGAGTATATAAAACTCTTCACAGCCTTCATTAGAGCAGCAGACTCATCTGCAATATATGCACTCGCCCCCTTCGTGATTTCGACATAATCATGACTTGCAAACTCAACTAATGCTATCTTACGATGAGCAAGATTAGTTTGTATTAGGATAGATGATAGACCTAATACTACTGTCAAAATTATTGCTGATAGAATTTGCCACAACATCACCAAACTTCAATATTTACGTCAATTTTACACAAACATGATCTAATTTTCCTATGTTTTTATTTTTATCTTGAATTAAGGTGCACTCAGAGCCTTATGCGAGGAAGCCCATGAAAGCTCAAAGTACTTTATTAAAAATATCAATCTAGAAGAAAAAATTTAAGGGGTCATTTTTCCGCAAATGAAATCTTTCATTTCATGGTAGAAAAATTTCCAGAAACGAGCATCTTTAGGAACTCGTCCATCAAGTTTTCCCCATAGGAAAGCAAAACGGTAAAAAATAAAGGAACTAAAAGAAAATGCTATAAAAAAAGCAAATAATGCGCCAAAAATTGTTGTATCTATCTCCATAAATAAGCATTTTCCTTAATTAAATTCTATCACTTGCCTTCCCATATCAATTAACCTTACGCCTAAAAATATAAGTAAAAAAGAAATTACACCATTAACTTGAAAGTGAACCTCATTTATAACCTCAAAATCATCAATAAACATAAGAAAAGCTTTGGCAAAAGGAACCATAACAGCAAAACCAAATGTCCTAAAGGTTTCAGCTTTATACTTATTCTCTTCCTTAATATTTTTAGAATACATTAAAAAAGAAAATATCAATCTCGAAGAAAAAATTTAAGGGGTCATTTTTCCGCAAAACCAAATAAAAACTAATTTTTCAAAAATTGATTACCAATATCAAGAAGTTGATTAATAGTCTCAGCTGCTTTCTCAACTTTCTCTTTTTTTGCTGGATCTGTTTTATTTAATTTCCCACCTAAAACAGACTTTAAAGTAGAGCCTAGATTTGTAGTATCTAGTGCAAGACTAGGCGTAGACAATGCAGCTCCTGTGGCTGATTGAGTTTTACCATTAATCAAATTAAAGCTATTCACTTTAAGACTAGGTTTATCAGCCATGCCTGTTACGCTAAAAGCAATATTCATTTGCTTAGGAACTTCAAATAGTAAGTCAAAGTTCATGTAATTATCAAACCTAAACTTACCAGAACCCGTTAGTTCAGCTAGTTTGTTCTTCACGAGTATATCTTTAAAGAAAAGCTTTTCCTTTGCAATGTTAAACTTAGAACTAGCTTCAGCAAACTTACTGTCTAAAGCTTTATCTAGAGTGCTAGTATCTATCGGTAAAAATCTAGTGATTTGATCCTTTTTCTTTTTTAATTGATCTAGAAAGACTATCTTTCCTTCATGGAAATTAATTGAGCCATGACCTGTCATTGATTTATTAATCTCTTCAGGAGTCTTTCCATCAGCTTGGATTTCAAAATATGGCATCTCAAACAAGCCTGTAACAGGACTTACCGCATTAGGATCAAAAGCGTGCATCAATTCATCAATCTTCAAGCCCTCTAAAGAACCTGAAAAATCAAAACTTGAATACTGAGTATCCAAAAGTGTTTTAGAGTTAAGTTTAAACTCTAAATTTCCTGAAGAATTTTCCTCAAAGTCTTTATTAGTAACTGCTACAGCACCCTTTGAGATTTTCAAATCCACAAATGGGTTTTTAATTAAATTCATCGATGAGCTAAAACTCAGTAAAGAATTGAGTTTGATTAAATGTTGAGGATCAGCACCAATCTTCAATTCATTCAAAGAAAGATTGCCATTTCCTGAAAGTCTATCTAAAAGATCACCAGAGAGTTTCGTTGAAAACTTAATATGATCCTCTCCAGACTTAGTCATCGCAAGTAAAGGTACATTAGTTGCTAAAAACTCAGGATCTAACTCAGCTAAATTTAAGTTCAAATCTAACTTACCACTACTTTTTAGTGAGCTTAAATCTAAAGGAAGTGGACCTAAATTTCCTCTATAAACTAATTTGGAACTATCAGAGCCAAAAAGTTTAGTATTAAAATCAATCTTAGAAACCTTTGTAGACTCTTCAGGATTTTTACTTAACTCTAAATCAGAAATTGATAAATTTAAATTCTTAAGATTAATCGGTTTAGCGCCATACGGCTCATAGTCAATGTTTGCATCAACTATTTGAAGTGAATCTAAAGTAAAATTATCGATCAAATCTAGTTGAGGAGCATTATTTGTTTTAGTTACAGTAGCACTTTGCGTTCCAGCAGCTGCTTGAGCCTGCAACTTAGATAAATCTAAGCCTTTCAAATGCACCATGTGATTTTCATCACTATAAAGTGCAATACGTGGCTTGATAATTTTAATCGATTCTAAAATCATCTTTCTTTCAAGCAAAGACTTAAGCTTAAGCTCTAAATAAAACTTATCTAAGCTAACAGCATCTTCTACTTTTAAATTTTGAATCTCTAGACTTGGTTGCAACTTTAAAAAACTTAAAAAGTTAAAGCGCAATTTATCAAAATCAAGTGAGATACCAGTCTGAGTTTTAACTTGATCTTTTAGTATAGTTTCCCAATTCTTCTTTAAATAAAGTTCAAAGAATCCATATAATACTGAGACCAATAATATAAAAACTAAGAGTAGACTTAGAATAAGTATAGGGAATGAAGCTTTTTTAGCAGTGGAGTCCATGCCACTAATTATATCTAAGTTATTAAAAATTTAAGCTTTATTCCATGGCATTTTCTCTAAAAGTAACTGCATTCCACAAAAACCAGTGATACCTGAGAAAAACAAACCTAAGCCAACAAAGCCTGAAAGGTAAATAAAAGCTGGATTAAGCGTTAAGCTTAAAATCACCCCAGTTAATATCAATAAACCTGCCACTATGAAAACTTGTCTCGTTACAGAGATTGGGCAAGACTGCTCAGATTCTGAGGGGAGTTTTGCATTTAGCCAAGCATCCATACCACCTTCTATCTCTTTTAAACGCGTAAATGAGTTAGCTTCAAGTATGCCAGCAGCTTTAGCCGAGCGTTTCCCCGCTTTACAGTAGAGTAATAAATCTTTATCTTTAGAAATTTCGGCTAAGCGAGAATCGATTTCAGAGACTGGGATAAGTTTAGCTGACTTGATGTGAGCCACTTTATATTCATCGGGGTTACGGACATCAATAATCTCAAGATTGGAGTTAGTTTTAATTAATTCTTCTGCTTGTTTTGGGCTTAATATTTCACTCATATAGCTAATTTAAGCATATTTTAGAGAATTTTTGCTATTTTGAGCTTGGGTAATTTTAGCTTGAAATTTCGAGTTATGACTCCGAGTTTTCAAGGTAGAATATAAATAGATGAATAAAGAAATCATCAGAAAAAATAAACTTAAAGAGCTAAAGGAAGCCTTAAAAGACTTTCCTATAGCTTCGATACTAGGACCACGCCAATGTGGTAAAACCACTCTTGCTCATCAATATATTCGTGAATTGAAAATAAAAAAATATAAATTTTATGATTTGGAAAACCCTTTGGATTTTCAGATCTTAAGGAATCCATTATTGGAGCTTGAGAATAAAAAAGAACTTATCGTAATAGATGAAATTCAGGAAGACCCTGACTTATTTCCTGTATTAAGAGTTTTAGCTGACAAGGGACAAAAATTCATAATTCTTGGTAGTGCTTCACCTAAACTTTTAAAGTTAAGTTCTGAGTCACTTGCTGGGAGAGTCTATCATTTGGAGCTTTCTGGTTTTAGTCTTGATAATTGTAAAAAAACAGAAAGAGATAAATTGTGGATTAGAGGAGGATTTCCTTTAGCCTTTCTTGCAAAGGATGATCGTAAATCTTTGAGTTGGAGGGAAGAGTTCATTAAAACTTTTCTTGAGCGAGATATACCACAGTTAGGGATTGACATTCCAGCAAGAGCGCTTAGAAGATTCTGGATGATGCTTGCGCATTATCATGGACAAATTTTCAAAGCCTCTGAAATAGCTAAAAGTTTAGACTGCTCAGATAAAACAGCTAGAAGCTATTTAGATATTTTGACTGGAACCTACATGATTAGAGAGTTACAGCCTTGGTTTTATAACACAAAAAAACGCTTAGTTAAAAGACCAAAGATATATTTTCGTGACTCAGGAATTTTTCATGCTCTTATGAACATCTCTTCTGAAGCTAAATTAAAGAGTAACCCAAAGTTAGGAGCTTCTTGGGAGGGCTTTGCCCTAGAGGAAACCATAAAAGCTTTTAAGCTTGCCCATGAAGAATGTTTCTTCTGGAATTTACATTCAGGAGCCGAGTTAGATTTAGTTTTTATGAAAAATTCTAAACTTATTGGCTGTGAATTTAAATATAGTGACGCACCGAAACTTGAAAAGTCGATGCTTACAGCTTTAGAGGAGTTGGATTTGGAGAAGATTTATGTGATTTATCCTGGGAAGAGGGAGTATGCTTTGCATGAAAGGGTGGCGGCGAAGCCGCTTGGGGAGGTGGGTTAGAGTAAATTATGCTCATTTGCTTTAGGAATTAAGTAATTAATGAAGGCAGAGCATGACACTAACATATATTTTGCTTCATCAAAGCCTATATCCCTATCTCCATGAATAGCGTGCCTAATACCATTTTCATCACTTGAATAGTTATAAAGTTTTTCAAAGCCTAGTTGAAGACAAGAATGTAATTTAAATTTTGTTTTCAAGAATCTAAGACCTTCACTTAAATTGCTTTTTCCTGATATTTTTCTAATCAATGATTCAACAGCACTAATTGATTCTTTTATCGAATTTCTATAATCAGCTTCAGGCTTTAAGCTTAATTTAGCTTGAGCCATTTTAATATGCTCATTAACACCTTTTAATTTTTCGTGAATAGATGAATAGTTTTTAGTTTCCTTGATTGAGACCATTTCGTACTCGTTTGTAATAGGGGTAAATAGACCATCCATGAATCTATATGCTGATAATTCTCTTTCAAGAATTTCATTTGCCTTATTATAAAAAGATTCAAGCAGACCTTCTCCCAAAGAATACCCAAATATATTTTCAATATTATTGAGAATACATTCCAAAAGATTATAAATCTCAAACCATTCACATTCATCATATATACTTTTGAACCATAAACGTTCCTCTCGCCAAGGTATCTCATCAATAGGTAATTTAAAAAAGTTTACGGTGGCAAAATTTATAAGTTGATTAAAAACATCATAGTTATCAAATATTTCGCTTAGAAAATTCCACAACGAATTCCTTAAGTCATCATTCATAGATTCAATTTGAAGCTCATTATTCACCTCAACAAAACCTAATCTTTCTGAGAATCTTTTATTCATTAACAATAATTATGCCATTATATTAACAAAACTTTGCTAGATTACTATAGATGGCAAAAATCAGCACCATAAAAAACCTAGGACCAGTCTGTGAAGAGCTTTTTGCTCTAATCAATATCCACACAGCTGAAGAGCTATCCGAGCTAGGCGCTGTAGAATCTTATATAAGACTAAAACTAAAAGCCCCAAGACGAGTAAACTTAATGTTCCTCTATGCCATTTACACAGGACTTCAAGGAAGA
>CALBDR010000258.1 GCA_937927525.1 uncultured Candidatus Melainabacteria bacterium | reverse complement strand
GATATAATCTGTACCTTCTACATACGTAGTAACTTCATCTGAAGTTTTGATTATTACGTTAGTTACATTTTTAGTCCCTGCTTGTACTTCTGTATCTAAAACTATTTTGTCGTTAGAGAATGTTTCTGTTCCTGTAACAGTAGTTCTAGTAGCCTCTGTGTTAAAGAACAAAGCAGACTCTCTTAAAGTCTCCCCTGAAGCCTCTGAGATGGCGAATGTAGCTTGAGCTAACACATATTCTGTAGGGTTTACGCTTACTGAGTATTTCAAACCGTCTACTGTGATCGTTCCTGAAACTTCATCCCTGACCAAGAAAGATAATTGTGCTCTTCTTCGTCCTATTTCACTTACTAGAGATGTAGCACTTACCCCTAATTTACCTATAGCTTTGTATTTAACATCTACTGTAGCTCCAGCGGATATAGCTCCACCTCCTACTCTAGTTACAGTTCCAGTATCTTCATCGAATAAAAAGTCTAAATTTCTAACATACTCTATACTAGGATTGCCTGACTCAAAAAGCCTGACATCTGAAGCAAAAGCATTAGAAGGAGCTAAGAAAAATTGATTAGAGACAAATGTGCCTGTAGTATCTATAACAGTATCCCAAGAAGCATTGCCTCTACCTAACGCAATATATGCTTTATTCTTAAGGAGACTTAATCCTTCCCCTTGCACTACTTTTGCATTATTTACTACTTGAATATTAGGCATATGTCTATACTAATTATACCTGACTATGAGAAATCTGCGACATACGTATTAATTTCACTAAAGTTAGATATACTTGCTAAGTTTCCTATATCTGCTACATTGGGTTCTACAGAAAAAGCTTCTTGGATACTTATAATAGTAGTTGAATAATCGAAAACTTCTACAGTAGGGATAGGTGTAGTGTTCCATTCGGATCTAGGTAAACCATAAACTTCTACTGGCGTGTAAGACACTGAACCAGCTATAGTATCTGCCTCTAATAAAAAGCCAGTAGGGGCAAAAACTATATTAGTATTATTTATATAAACCCAAACATCTAAATCTTCATTAAAAGTACCTGCTGGACTGTTCCATAGAGCGTTGTTCCATGTAGAGTCACTATTCCACCTCATTGAGGTCAAATCAGTTCCTGAAAATACTCTGGCTAAAGTCTTACCAGCGGGCAAGCTTAATTTAACTAACCTTACAGCTTTATCCACTTCGTCTAGAGAATTAAGTGTACCCATCTTAAGTTCTACATTAGAGTTATGCCAGCCGTTGTTAAATTCTATTAATTCGTCTAGTTCATCTCTAAATATCCAACTCAAAGCTAAATCTACAGAATAAGGAGTACCTTGATAGTTTTTCCATATATTACCTTCAGCTATTACTCTACGAGGGTTATCTATGTATTTAGTTAATTCACCTAGTCCAAGTTCGTTTATTAATAAAGTTAGAAGATTATCGGGGGTGTTACCGTATTTGAAACCTCTTAAAGTTTTTATGTAGTCTCTTATCTCTTCTCTTTGTTCAAGAATTGTAGAAACAAAATCAATTTCTAACTGAGTGGCGTTAGGTGGTAAATACTTAGAATAATCTGTCGCCATTAAAAGTCTCCTTCAGATTCTAAAGTTAGGTCTACCGTACCTAAAATAGCAAACTCTCTTTCTCCTACTATTACATCTTCTGTAGGTGCTGTTAGCTCTACACTGTAAACATCATCAGTATTTAGTATTTTAGTAAGCCATGATACTGTTACATTACGTCCTAAGTCATTAATTTGTTCAATAGCTGTACCAAGTATAGTAGGTAAATCGTCAAACGCAGTTGAAGGCGAGCCAGTAAGAAGAGTGATAGTTCCTGTCACATTTACTGGAATTGCTGTAGCATTGACTACTACTATATCGTCTCCAATAGCTCTTCTAGACCTAGCAGACATATACTCTTGTACTTCAGCTAAAAACTCAGGACTAGCTATACCGTTGTTACTTACAGTTTTGATTGCTATATTTACTGTATTACTATTCTTATTAGGTTTGAAAGCTAAAGCACTCTCAATATCTGCACTATAGCCTTTAGTTAAAAATTCATATTTCTCTGCGGTTGAGGCGTTATCAGGAACAGCTTCTTTTATTCTCTGCCTAAAAGCATCGTCAGTTTCTAATACTTGGGCTACTGGAGGATTAGCAGTAGGGTCAGCCTCTACTAAAACCAGCCTAGTTACATTTTTAATTTCACCTATTAAATCTAAGAACTCGCCTGTAGCTGTACTTAAGAAGTTTTGTCTTGTGCCAACATTAATAAATTCTAAATCTTCTACTTTACTAGCTGCTGCCACACTTAAGGCTAACATTATAAAGTCTGCGTCCACAAAATTAGTGTATTCAGGAGCTTTAGCTTTGAACGCCTCTATATGCTCTTGATACCTAGTTATATAGGTTGTATTTTCTACTATTCTAGGATCTGCCATTAAAATAACCTCACGTTTTCTATAGTAATGTACCTGTTAAGTGGTATATGAAATATATGTATATTGACTACTACTTCACCTTCTAAAGCTCTGTCTTTATTTAAAGCTACGTGCCGAACAATTACGTTAGGCTCAAACTTTTCTATAGCAAGTGATGTTTCAGATGTTATTAGTAGTTCAAATAAATCATCTATGTTTTTGTCTTGTAATTCATGGAATCTAGAACCAAAAAGTCTGTTAAACCATCTAGTCTTTATAGGTGTGCTTAGAATTACATCTAAATTTTGTATGGTCGTTAATAGACTAGCAGGTATGTTACCCTCATCCTGAATTACTTTTCCTGTGTGTCTATTTATAGCTACCATGTATATACTAATTTTACCCTATGCTGTCAATACTGGGCTTCCATTAACTGTAAGAGAACCTAATACATTTGTTGATCCAGTTATAGTGTTACCTGAATCTGAACAAACTACAGAGTTAGAGCCTTTACTAAGCTCAGCTTTTGAACTGTCAAGGATTACTCGTGAGTTGCCTCTCTCTGCTGTTACTGAGTTAGTATCAACTTCTACTTTATTACTTCCATACTGTATCTTTACTTTATCAGGACTAAATTCGCCTTGTCCCCCATTATCAACGTTTATATTAAGAGTGTTCGATGTATCATCATAACTCATACTAAAATCATTACCACTAAAAACTTCCCAAACTTTGCGGTTAGACAAGTCAGTATTTCTGTTCATGAAACTAGGAAGGACAAAACCAGTAGATGTATCGTCAGTAGCACAAAAAAACAGAACTGTATCACCGACAAGGGGTTTATTCCAAGTTTGCACACTAGAATTACCAAGAGATATAAAAGGAACAAAGCCACTTTCGTGATTAACGTCATCTTCAATTTGAACATTTACTGTTTTGTCAGTTAAATTTACTTCTTTTATTTTAGCAAGTCTAAATAAATTGTGTACTATAATATTCAAATTGTCTAATACTAATTTATCGTATTGTATATGTTGATTAACTCTTCTTGGGTTTGGCATTAACACTCCTCCAAATTAGTATAGTCTTCTTGTGTGAGTCCTGATTTATCAGCAGGGTTTATATAGTTTATGTCAGTAAATATGCCTATACTTTGGATAGGTGTGCCCTCGGCAGGACAATTTATTTTACTATTAGCCCATGTAGGGATAGTAAACTCAACCGCACCAAACAATAACTTATCAGTTAGGTCTACATGATATGTACTGTTAATAAAAACTTTACCCGCTCTTTTAAGGGAAACAACATCATAACCTATCAAGCTATTGTATATTTGTAAATAACATTTCTCTCTAATATCTAAATAATTCTTGTCTCCTGAAAGAGTTATATAACTTACAGATAATTCGGCACTAGGATCTACATTAGCATGCTCAAAAAATTCTAAAGTATCAGTATAAGGATCAAAAAAGTAATGATTGCCTTGGGAATAAGTAATAGACTCATCTGCGTTTTTAACTACAAGGTTAGCTACAAATACATCATCATCAGTATTAAAATCATATTTTCTTTCAGATAGAGTTATAGATTGACCAGTAAATTGTTCTACAGTATTAGCCCCGTCTTTATTCCTTTCTTCGCAATTAACTAATACCATTATTAAAAATCTATAATTAACTTGTTGTTCAAAGGTGTTACCTCTAACAGGAACAAACTCTCTAGGCATATCTATAATATAACAAGATGGGCTATTAAGATTAGCAGAGTTAGTAAACTCTCCGTTTTGTCCTCTTAAATGTTCATACTCAGGAACTCCATAAACATTGTTTTGGAATATAGGACAATCTCTTCTTAGTTTTTGTATTAGTTCTATATTTAAGGTCATGCAAATTTCCTCATTAATGCTTCTTTAACTGCCTTGGCAAAAACCATATCTACCTTATTAAATGCAGGTTCAAAGATAGGTCTATCCATGTCATCTCTAAGTATCTTAGCGTACTTAACATCTGTGTAAACTGTACCTTTTATAAACCCAGGTAAAGAGGAAGTAGAAGTCTGGATTGATCTAAATAACTCACCTGATCTATAAGCAGGAACTTCACCGGGAGCAGAAGCCTTATATTTTCTACCTTTGTAATAATAAATTTTACCGCTCTTTGGGAAAAGCATAGCTCTTTGAGTGCCTAATTTTATATCAGTGGTAAATTTATTGATTAAGCTAAATATTAAAGAACTTATATCTTGTGCAGATTTAATCTTGGCTATTAAGGTTTTATCGCCTTTTAGTTTAGTTTTTATCTTCATATGAAGTATCCTGGATTAGTAGGTTTATCGTCTGCTATCTCTTCTTTCTTTTCTTTAGTGTGCGTAATATTGTCAGTGTCTTGAACTTCTGTAGTTAATATTGCTGTGTAGTTTTTTTGCCTATCGTTAGTATCTATTTCAATATAGTCTTGAATCATAAATAGTTTGTCTCTATGAATAATAAAATCGGTTTTACGTTCCATCTTTATGTTAGGTTTTCTTCTAACTGTAAATACCATAGATTGCTCTACTAAGTAGCCTTCATCTACACCTGTAGTTTTAATTTCAGCTACTTCCATTTTAGCTTTAGTGTTTCTATATATATCTAGCTTACGGTCGGCTTTAGTGTTAGAGTTTGATGTATTAGGGGTGATAGTCATTCTAGCTATGCTAATAGGATTTCTAAGTTCCCCTCTATCAGGAACTCTACTAAAGGCTCTACGTTCGCCAAATGCTACCATATATTAAGTGTACCCTCTAGTTATAGAACTTGTAGTTACATACAGGACGTAACAAGGAATTGCTCTTAGGGAAATCAGGCTTATCGTAAGCTTCTATAGCTATTGCATGAATAGTTTGTCTAACTTCAGCAGGTAAAGTTCCATAATCCCATCCTATGTCGCAGTAAATTAAAAGTTCTGTAAAACCTTCTTTTTTGTGTTGAATGTTATTACTAAATGAAATTTTGTTTAGAGATTCATTATAGGTGTATAGTGCAGAATCTATATCTTCTTCAGTGCCGTCTTCTCTAAGTCTAGAAATTTTAGTTATAGAGTTTATAGGCATGTTCTGAGCCTCAAAACCTTTTCTTATCCTATCAGGATCTAAATTGAAATTAACTAAAGTAAGTCTTATAATGCAATTACTTCTATTGATAGGGTACTTAAGAAAACTAGCTACTCTATCTATACTAGAAGATCTAATACTTAGTAACTCCTCATCGTCCTCTTCCCAGTCCACCCCTACTACAGGCTTTAAGCCGTCTAAAGGTATAAGAGCTTCTAAATCTACTATTTCGCTTACAGGTTTTACTATCATTTAATTTTTCTACTACTTGTTTTTCTGTTAGACGTTCTACGAGCTGGAGCTTTCTTCTCAGGCTCTTCTACAGGGTTTTCTACAAGTTCTAGTTTAGCTTCTTTGTCTACCATTTCTTCTAATGCTAGGTTTAGTTTGTTGTTGCCTTCTGCTAAATCTTCTAACTGTTCTTCGTCATCTACAGCTATTCTTTCTATCTTAGACAGGTAGAAATTTATTTTTACAGGACAGTTAGCTCCTTGAAAACTGCACGTATAATCAGCCGTCTTCAAATAGTACAGTTTGTATAATCCTTCAGGAACTTGCGTGTACTCTTCTTTATTAAAATGATAAATTTTACCTTCGAATTTTATTGAATTTTTAAAACCGTAGTTAAGTTTTAAAAAATATAAATTATTAAACTTCATACCCTAATTATACCATAATGTGTATATACCTAGAATCCCAGTAGTGTTTCTAATCGTTTATAAAAAAAAGAGAGCCGTGGGGGCTCTCTTTCTATGCGATACTTTTAGATTGCTCTAAAAATTAAGGAGTTGGAGTGTTGTCTGCAAGGTTTTGGTAAACTACAGCATCTAACTCTTCCCACTGGAAGCCCATGTATAAGTGAACTTTTAACTTGTTGATATCAAGATCTGGATCGTACCACTTAGCCATTCTCATGTCATAGATATGAGGAGCGAAGATCATGTTGTTTGGCTTAGTAAGAAGTACAGTACCTTGAGGGATGAAAGAACTACCAATGACAGGGATACCGTCTACTTGGAAGTTAGATACTCCGTTATGGAAGCTGTCACCTAAGATAGTTTGTCTTTTAGAGATGATGTCTCTTAAGTCTGTAGCATCATTATCGTTCATGACGTATGCGTAGTCAGTAAGAACACTAGATCTGTACTGAGGAAGCATAGCTTTTCTCATTTCTTTCAAGATATTCTTGATAGTTGGAGTTGTAGCGTCAAATGCGCCTGAAGCGTCTACGACTGGGTTAACTAAGCTAGTAGTTGGGTTGTTAGCTGCTAACTTGATAAGACCGTCTGTTAATCTCATAGTAGCTTGCTTGTTAGCGTCACCGTCAGTGAAAGTAGTGTCTGCTTCAAGAATGTACTGAAGAATGTTCTCGTTCAATCTACGAATGAACTGAGTTTCAGCATCTCTCATTAATCCTCCAGGACCTGAAGCGTTATCTTCTAAAGCCTCTGTAGAGATAGTAGTGTAAGCTGACATTCTTTGAGGAAGAATATCTACATACTCAAACGTTGATTTAGTAGTTTGACCTGCTGTAGCATCAGTACCTTCAGCTTTTGGATATAATACCCAAGGAGTGTGGTTAATTTTAGTAAACCTTGTCTGTGGGTTTCTAACTCTCTCAACTCTCATTAGAGATAATAGGTTAGGTTGTCTGATTGCTTTTAGAATGAAAGAATCTGCTACTTCGATAGGGAGCTTAACTCCACCGTTAGTAACGTCAGTTAATAGCAAACCTGCTTTTTTAACATTTTCTTTACTGTCTACAATTCTATTTAGTTCTTTGTTCATAATAATCTCCTATTTGTGCCTTACTTATCCTCCAAATAAAGCTGCAAATGTTCCTCCTTCGTCTTTTAACGAGTATGTTTTTTCCTCTTCTTTCTTCTCGATTTCTTTAGTATCTGCTTCAGAATTAGAAGAAACACTATAGTTTAGAGAATCAATTTTTTTAGCTAGGTCAGCACTCTTGCTTTCTACTGCTTTTTCTAGCTCAGAGTTTTTCGCTTGAAGAGTCTCAACAATTTCACCGAATTGCTTTAATACTTTCGCTACTTCAGCGTTCTCTTCTTTAATTTTTTCTAAGTTTGCAGTTAAAGACTCGTTCTTTTCTTTGAGTTCTTTAATTTGAGCCTCAGAGTCAGCTAAAGCTTTTTCTAAATCAACTTTAGGTTCTTCTTTAACTTCTTCGGCAACAACTTCAACCTCAGCTTCAGCTTTTTCGCCTTCTTCCTTTAAAACTTCTTTCTTAGAGTCAGAGTTCTCGAACTTTTCAAGTATCTCAGCTCCTTTATTGAATAATTCTTTTAAATCGTCTAACATTTTATCCTCCGTAGAATCTACCGAAACTGTATCACATATTTTTTCTTGACTCTTATCTAAATTAAAAATTTCTTTTTTTTCTACAAGAATTTGAAAACCGTCTGCAAGATTTATCTCTATATAAGACATATTAGGGTCGTAATCACTAGATTTAACAACTAAATTATCACCTTCTTCTGAAGGCTCTAATTCAGGATTATCTATATTTTTATTTATAAAATTTTTAAAAGTTTCTGTGTAATCTACAGTTTCTTCTTCTGAGAGTTGGACAAATTTAGGGTGAGAGATTTTAGCTATCTTATATTTAGTACCGTTAGCATTTTTTAAATAAAATCTTTTGCCGTTAGCTCCATGGTCTACGACACTTACTCTTTTTGGCTCAACGTCTACAAGGTAGTCTACTTCTTTTTCTTCTTCGTAGGTTTTAATTTCTAGCATTATTTAACTCCTTTTTAGGAAACTTATGTCCGTGCTGTCCTGTTATATCAGTTGCACTGTTCATGGTTATTGTGTGAGTATGTCCGTTAACTTCGTTAGTTCCGCCTCGGATAACTTTTCCGTTTTCATCTCTTTCTATAAAGTAAACGTGAGTGTGCCCTTCTGTGCCATCTGTTTCGCCCACCTCTAACATAGGGATAGAAACAGAAAGCTTTCTAGTTTCTTTAAAAGCTAAAACTTCGAAACTAAAACTATTTAAGTACCCTTGTTTTACTAATCTCCATAAAAAGTCATCTTCAAACTTAACTGCAAGTACCCATGCACCCGGAGGAAAATCAGGGTCTCCTTCTCTTGCTATAAAACTTTCTACAGGGTAAACTTTATAAACTTCGTTGTCGTGTTGAACGTCTATTACTTTTGATAAATCATCTAATCTTAAGAAGCTATGTGCAGTTTTCTCTATATCTTCTGCTGTCATAGCGTCTAGGTGTAGATCTGCTACGTCAGGCTCATAAACGATACCGTATGCTATTTTTTTCTCTACTACAGTTTTTTTGACATTAGATTTTAAATTAGGCATAGTTTATGTAACTGTACCTGATTTTTATGCTATAATATTTATACGCTAGTGAGCTTGACATATCTCACCTCCATATATTGAAATGACGATGTTTTTGTGGATTTGGCATCGTCATTTTTTTTGAAAAAAACTTGACAAAATATATTCAATTCATGTTATAATATTTTCAGAGGTTAGAAATACACTAATCTTAACTCACACACCTATAACAGACTGCCTTTTTGTTTCTTATTTTCTTTTTTGGCAGTCTGTTTTTTTTATGTTATAATAAATATACAGACAGACCGAGCCTCTGCTTTTTGTGCCACCAACCCTCTAGCAAGCTCAAATAGGCTTAACTTAATACCTAGGTTGTTTAGTTATTAATCTGTCATAATTTTTAACCCTCTAGGTTTAGAGGAATTATGTTATAATAAAGATGGCAATACTTAATCTAATCAATTAAGTGCCCTGTAATAGCCAGTAGCTATTTATTGTTGAACTTTACGGGCTTAGTTATCGCTGAAATAGTAAAGGCACAATCGGTATAGAGTGATTAACTATACTCACTAACACTGATAAAACTGCGGAGCGGTTTTCTTTATGATTCTAGATTGATTGGAGATAGGTGTTAGTTGTTTTTAAACCCTATTAAATAACCTCTTCTGATTCTGGTAATTCTACAGTTTCAACCTCTGTAAACCCTGTAACATCACACATGAACTGTTCACGTGGTTTTTGGATAAACCATTTGCCGTTTACATCTTCTTTAGGTA
>CALBDR010000257.1 GCA_937927525.1 uncultured Candidatus Melainabacteria bacterium | reverse complement strand
AGTTGGAGTCTCTGTAGGTGTAGATGTTGGAGTAGCTGTTGGTGTTGCTGTTGGTGTAGGTTTAGGTTCTTCTATAAGCCTATTTTTACCTTTAACTTGTATTGAAGTATTAACGTTTGAAATAAACCTTTCAATTCTTTTTCTAAAACTGGAGCCGTACATAAGTCTTAGAAAATACTTATTGTTTTTTTTTATTTTTTATTAAGAAACTGCTATTCCTGACAGATAAGGAACTTGATATGGCACGTAATTATTATATTCAACTAATGTTTCGTTAAAAGGATTAAAAGTGTTTTGTTTAACAGAAGATATTAATGTCCCATAACCAGCTGGACCTTCTACGATAAGATCCATTCGTCCTTCTGTGTCAATAGATGATGGAGCTACAAATGTTAAGAAGTTATCTTTATTATATCTCCATGAATTATTGTCAAGTTTATAGCCATAAAATGGTAGATAACTTCCAGAAAGTTCAGATGAACCAGAAAAAGGATTTTGCAACGTTGAAACTGTTTCTATCGGGGCTCCGGACAAATAGACATTAGTTATCTGAGAAAATCCTTCTCCATATACAAAAAAAGCTTGTGATGTGTTAGCTTTCATCGTATACGGCTCTATTGTTCTCGGTTGAGGTGGTACTCCTGTTATTGCTAGATAATCTTGAATTCCTGACAATTCTGCACTTTTACTTTCTAAAAGGAATTCATTAGGTATTTTTGTATATATGTTATTATTATAATAAGAGTGTATATTATGTATGACACCAACTTGTTCTGTTGGAACAGCTTGAAAAAGCCATCCTTTAAACGTAAATGTTAAATCAGCAGCAACTCTAGCAACGGATGTAGCAGCAATGTCGTATGGATACGTTATTTGTGCATTACCATCCCAAAATACACTCGATCTAATTTCATGATCTGGTCTTCCCGGAGTTCTCCAGGACACGATGAAATAAGGATTAATATATGGAATGATATGAGACAGAATTTGATCCATATCTTCTTGATATCTTGTTAGTATTGATACACTTAAACCTAGGTCTATGGGTAGTGGACTTTTTTCGTTTGTTACAGAACCTCCTCCAACTACTGGATTGTAAGTACCTGTAATTTTATTGAAAACTCGATTAAGATCTCTAGACAAGTTTGTTATATAGCAAGCAACAACAGGTAAAATTAAATTTTGATCTTTATCTAATAAATCATGTAATACTCTTTGTTTAGGAGCATATACGAAACGTACTTTAATTCTATCTTGAGCTTCTTTGCTTTCATTAAAACGTTTTATAATAATGTCTCTTAAGGCATTCATGAACATGGTAACCATGGTCTGAATTTCAAAGTCAAAAGTATAGCGATCAGAAAGCTGCATTACATTAATATTTATTGCAGCAATAAAGTTTAATCTCTGAAGTAATCGTCTTTTGTAGTACTAAAATACGGATCTATTAATCTATCAAAATTTGAAGATGCATCTAAATCATCTTCATCGTCAAACTCTAAAGCTGGAATTTCTTTTTCTTCGTCTTCGTCCTCTTCACCTCCAACTACCTCAATAAGAGCTCCTGCTTTCTTTAGTTGATTAGCTAAGTCATCTCCAATTTTTGACACAACTTCACTCCATTTAATATTTCCTTCTGCTGGAAGTTTATTAAAGGCTTTTACTAAAGCAGGATCTTCAGAATCTAAATCTGCTGAACGGTAGTAAACTGTATCTTCTTCTGTTGAAACAGTAGCTGGTTTTTGTTCTAAAGCTTTGTTTAAAGCTTGTTTTACTTCCTTTTGTGTGACTTCTTTCTTTGATGTCATTGCTTGATTTGCGACATCAAAAGCAACCTTTTTGAGAACGATTGTTGATAATCTATCTGATAAAAACTTAGCAGCCCAACCCCTTTTTGAAGTTATTTCTTCGACTGCGTCTTTAATAGCTTTTTTAAGCTCATCAGCAGTATCAATATCTGGATTATATGTATTATTCTTTTCTGGTAGAACATGCTTAAGAATATCTATAACAGCTTTTTCCATATCTTCTTGTTTTTTAAGCAGCTTCCAGTGACCAGACATAGGAGCTTCTTTTGCCTTAGAAACAATTTCAGGAGCCATTTGTGAAATGTCTCCGGAAATAGGAGCCTCATTAAGAATGTTTAAATATTGTTCTACAAGTTTATTAAATTCCATAAGTGTATAGTTTTATTTATTCAATTTCAAAAGCTTTTCTAACTTCTTGATAAGCTTCTTGTTTTAATTCATCTGGAACTAAAGGAGCCATTCCACTCTTAAATTTTTCTAAGTCTCCTTTAATTGCATACTGTCGCAGCTTTGAAGCACTCATTCCTGAAACTCCTTCAGAATCTGGATCTCTTTGTCCAGCCGATACAAATTTATATGCTTTAAAATGAAATGGAATTTCTCCTGTCTTATCTGGCTGTCCATTATATTTGTTAACTAACCTCATAAATTCTTCTTCTCTATCTGAACCAGCAATTTGAATTACTGTTGTATATCCCATTTCCTGAAATTTTTTAAGTGTGTTAATGAACGTTGTTCCAAAGTCTACTACAGCATTTGGATCTATAATCATATGTTTAAGAATACTAATTCTTTGCTCAAGTGATAATGGGTTAGTTTGACGCTGTTTAGGTGTTGGTTTGGCACTACTCTGAGATGGAACTATAAAATAGTCAGCATTATTTCTTTTAGCTGTATCAACAACTTTATTGATCAACTTCAAATGTCCAATACTAGGAGGGTTAAAGCGTCCATAGGCAAAAACTACCGCTTTATCAGAACTGTCTTCTTGTTCTTTTAAAAAAAATTGTTTGAATGTTTTCATAGTTCAAATTTTGTTTTCATGAATTCTGGATTGTTTGCTTTAAACATTAAATCTCCAGCTTTAATAACATAACCTTCAATATCCCCTAAAATGCCTTCTGTCTTAGTCAAATTTGAAACAATTTTTTCGTACATTTCTTTTTCGATAGGTAACAGCATAGAAGATAAATTTTTTTCTAGCTCTTTTCTTTTAGTTATAGCATCTCTTTTTCTGTTGCCTTTTAACTCTGCAATTTGTTGGGGTATTTGTTGTTGTTCAATTTGGTTTATTACAGCAATAGCTTTTTTTGTTTCAGAATTTAAATCTATTGGCGTAAATGCTTCTACATTAGGTAGCATAAATTTGACTTCTTCATCCGAAAGTCTCAATAGACTACTTTTAACTTTACCTTCATCTACATTCCCAGTAATGTTTAATATAACAAATGTAGACCAACTTCCCAGCTTGTTTTCATGATATCCAGAAACAACAAATGAAACCATTCCCGGTCTATTATCTAGCTTTGTTGCATTTGGAGAATATAACCATTCGAGTTGTATCGTGCAGGGGTTGTCCTGAATAATAGGTTTAATCATTTCCTTTAGCCTATCAAAGCTATTCATGAATGCTTGTTGAGCTGGAGGATATTTTATAGCCTGCAAAAAATCTTGAGGTTTATAAACTTTACCTGAATAACTAGATTGTACATAAAAGTTTCCTAATTCATCATTACCCACTTTAAGGG
>CALBDR010000256.1 GCA_937927525.1 uncultured Candidatus Melainabacteria bacterium | reverse complement strand
TGCAGAAGCTGCACCTTTAGCCCTACCAGCAAATCCCATTGCTTTGCTTTGTCGTCTGGCTTCACGGCGAGATTCCAGATCTTCTAACTTATCTCCTTTGGCAACCCGAAGGAATGCAGCAAATCGTTTAGTCAAAGACTCTACCGCCTTGGTAGTCTTTTCCTGCATCTCGTTTTGGACCGTAAGGGTCTGGTTAATATCAGCTAACGTTGTCATCTGGCGTTTCTCGCTTTCTGTTTCTCGGCTTCTTCCCTAAGATGATTGATCAGCATAGCTAGATAAATCTCCCTCTCCCACGGCATCATATTCTCGATCTCTGTCAAAGAATACTTAAAATGATGTATGAGCTGGAAGTTCGTTTCATAGAAGTTAACCAGCGATTCATGAGAGAGGCTTATTAGAAAAAATCGTCGGTTCCTTGTAAGTTGACGGTATTGGGTTCTTCACATGATGTACAGGCAAACTCGACCTTGTGCTTAAGCTGTGGGATCGTGTCTACAAACTTCTTAATGTCATTAAACTGTTTGGTGTTCAGAGAGTTGACAAAGTTATCAACTTCCTCTTGTGGTTCATCACTGAGCAAGATCTTTTCGTCTTCTGTCAGTACTGCTTGAATGCACATCCCAATGGATTTAAAGGTCACTTCAGATACTGGAATATCTTCTGTTAAAATGCCAGAGTTCATTACATCAGTAACACTAGGGTATTTCATTTCTAGGCTATAAGTATCATCAAGCTTAATCGTCTTAGCCTTCTTAGGTACAGCAACTTTGATATCATCTAAGTTAACTGTAACGTCGTTGTACTCTTCGCACTTCTTACACTTGATCTTAACGTCAGATGTTTCACCGACAGACTTAGATCTGATCTGTAGGAATAGATACTCAATGTCAAACAGTGGAAGCTTATCAAAGCGAATGTCTTCCTCTACACATGCTGCAATCGTATCTAAGATGGACTGAAGAATCATCTTGCCGTCTTGTGATTCCATAGCAAGAAGTAATACTTTTTCTTCCTTAATCAGGAATGGTCGAAATCGAATCTCTTCGCCTGTCGAAGGTACCTGGGTGGTATATTTGACAGTATCATTAAGTTTAGGTAAAGCCATTATATGGTCTCCATACTATTATAATTTTTCCCAATCAGTAAATGCTAATTGGACACTCAGTTGTGTGACCTGACCGGTAAGCCCGTCACTTAATTCAATCGGATTAATCGTAACAGGGAAAGCACCTTTGAGCTTCACCCCATAGATAGACTTTTCGCTTTCTTTGTCAAGCTGTTCAATATTCACTTCACGTGTATATTCATTCTTGTAGGAAAGTTCGTAAGAGTCATTTTCGTTGTAAATGTCGTTCTGCCATTCTTCAAAGTATGTCTTCATGGTATAGCTACCATCTAACAAGAATAACAGGTTTACATCGTCAAAGATAAATCCATATGGCATCTTCTGAGTCAGCATGCCAATTGTACGTGGGTTAGTTGTGATCTGACGCCCAGGAAGATTCGTTGCCTGACAGAATACATCACCTTCAGGCATACCAGGAATCATGATCTTGTACCTATTTGGTAACGCTGGACCTTGACTGAAGGCGCCTTTAAGATTTTCTATTGTAGCCATTACGCAGCAATCTTTCTTTTAGAGTCACTATAAACTTTTCTGAGTGACGCCTTCTCAAAGTCTGCTGTCGGTAAGAATGTTGCGATTTCCCATTCTGGTGCATCCACCCGAGCAAGTCTAGATCTAACATGTGAAGTCAAATACCTTTTAAAACAAGGTTTAAATGCCTTCATCTTAGATGCTCGGTTTAACATATCATAAGACAGTCTGAATCGAGTAGAGTCGTCATACCTTTTATTATTTATAGTGTCCAGCAAGGAATCTAGCAGTTTGGCACGTAAGTCTAATGGCAGATAGTGCAGATTAAGACCGTAGAAGCCTTTTGGTGCAGGACCAACCATAATAGTCAAAGGAAACCTATCGTAATATGGTAATGTTTCTTTTGTCTTGGGATCGTAGAAGTACATAAACATACTACCAACTCTAGGTCGATTAGTCAGTGTCACTGATTCGTCTTTAAGGAGAGAAGATCTGCTAGGACGAAGTTGTTGTGCTTTTTGTTGAAACCATTTCATAGACTCCCGTGAGCGCGGCGTGATGCCTGCACGGAATGCTTCGATTTCTAACTTCTGAAAAAGGTTTGACATTATACCTTCATTCCCATTTGTCTTAGTGTATCTTCTGTCCAGATCTGAAA
>CALBDR010000255.1 GCA_937927525.1 uncultured Candidatus Melainabacteria bacterium | reverse complement strand
CTATTTGCCCTTCTAAGAAGCTTTCTCAATATTTCCGGGTGCAAAGTAACCTAAGTGAAATTAAAAAGCTCATATCAGCGCACAACGTCCACACTGTCATCATAGAGGACCAAGCACTGGGTAAGAAATCCGGTTCCACTAAGATTTTGGGTGAGCAGCAGGGTGTGATTAAATTTGCTTTGTGGGAGATGGGGGTAGCAGTGGCTGGCGTATCTATCACGGAGTGGAAATTATATTTTTGTGGGACCGGAGCGGCGTCTAAGGAGTTGATACGGGCGACTTGTTTAGATTTAGGGTATGAATTTGGCACTCAAGACGAGTGTGACGCATTGGGTATTTATGCATGGGCGATGGCTCAGGACGTGTTGCCGGTGTTGTGATGTGGTGTTGATAGCCCGTGGATGTGGTGGCACCGGTCCCGTAGGCTGGGCGAGCGGTGTTGGGGAGGGGTCCCCCGGACCGGGCTTCACGCCCCGTGTCCGAGGGGAGGGGTACCCCAAGCAGGCGATGCCCGTAGCCGTAGGGGATTTTTTTAAAAAAAGAAAAAAAAAGCAGGCTTTCGCCTGCTCGGATACAAAATGAAAAAAATAAATATAGATTTTTCGTTTTTGATGATAGCACAAATTGGGCAAAAAAAAAGAAAAAAACTATATATTATATATATTATATATTGTTATCTGGAGCGACCTATATAGGGGTACCCCTCCCTCATGACATCGCTCTCTAGGCGAGTCATAGGGACCCTCCCCTAATAGGTCGCCCAAGGGCGACCGCGCGAGAGTGACACTTTAATAATAATGTGTTACATTAATATAAGAGTGTCACATTTATATAAAAGTTTTACTAATATAATAATTAACAGATTTCAATTTTTCTGTCAAGGGGTGTTTTCCCTAGACTTTCATAAAATTTTTCTTAGAAAAAAGGGGTTGTAGTCGTGTGGATATTTGCTATGTTTTTACTATGAAAGAAACGCTAAGTTTAAGTAACTTTCCCACAAGTTTAAAAGATGCTCTGAAAGAAAAAGCAGAGCAAGAACACAGATCTCTAACAGCGCAAATTATCTTTTTTTTAGAACAATGCGTTAAAAATAACATCAACTCAAAGTAAAATGCTAGGTAATGCCAAAAACTCAGAACAAGCAGTCCTCGGCTGCTTAGTCTTGTACCCAGAAAAATTCGGCTCCATAAGACAAATTGTCTGCGCCGATGACTTCGCCGGTCAATACCACTCAGCTATCTTTAAAGCTTTTGAGTATTATCACAAAGACGGGCTCTGCGCCGATATAACGCTCCTAAAAGACTACTTCAATAAAAGTGGTGAAGACATAGATTGGTTCTACCTCAGTAGCCTCACAGAAGCCTTTGTGCATCAATCTAACCTTATCGCCTACTGCAAAACCGTCAAAGAAGAATCCCTTAGACGTGCCTACAATAACTTGTTACTACAAGCTCAAGAAGATCTTAAACAAGATGAATTTAAAACTGTCAAAACTAAAGACCTTGTCGCTGAATTGATGAAAAATGCAATACAGATTGACACCTTTAGAGAAGATAAGTTTTCCATGGCTTCCGCCCTAGAACACTACAAAGACTCCCTCGTTGATAAAAAACCCCTCGCTTCACTCGGCTTTTCCGCACTAGATGAAATAACACAAGGTGGCATCTACAGACATGGACTCGTAACCATCGGTGCAGACTCTGGCGCAGGTAAAACCGTTATCGCTGTCAACATGGCGGCAAATAAAAGCCTACTAGGTGAAAAAATACTCTTTATTAATCTGGAAATCCCCGTAGTCGATATGCTCGAAATCCTTGCCGCAATCCTTGGAGATGGATCAATCGACTATCAACGCATCATTCAAGCCGCAGAAGACGACAGAGATGCCTTAGTCGAGTTCTTTTACTCAGCACTGGAAAAACATCAAATCTACTTCGCTAGAGACTGCTACTCCATAGAAGAAATTATTGCCCAAATGGACCTACATAGAATTGACTATGGAGTTGACTCAGTATTTATAGACCATGGACAGCTAATTAAAAACTCCGAAGATTACTCAAAATACGTTGGGATTACCAAGGATTTAAAAAGATACGTACTTAAATACGAGGTGCCTATATTTCTTTTATCTCAACTAAATGACAACAAAGAGAAAAGAGCCGACAAAGAACCGCGCAAAGCAGATCTAAGAGGTGGCGCTAACCTCTACCAAGATAGCGACATCGTGTTGTTTTTATATCGCCTTGACCCAGAAGATAAAACCGTCTACATGAAAATTTCTAAAAATCGTAAAGGTGCCCAAGGTGAAGCTATCTACTACGAAATTATCTTTGACCCCCCTACCAGAAGATGCGAATTAATGCGGCTAGAAAAAAAACCAGTTAAAGAAAATGAAGATGAAAAAGAACAACCTAGATACATCAAAAGAAAAAGATTTAAAAAAACCAACAACAAATACGAAGATGATGATAATTACTAAATTTAAAAAAGAATATCTGGCGAATCCGGGCATTAAATTATTTTGGTCTGAACTACTTTCCTTGCATTATGTTGGCACTGACAGAGGATTAAAGTTTGAAGATGGCACCTTTATAAGCAAAGAAAGACTAGACCGAGATTTACCTAATTTAAACGATGACATGGTTAAAGCCTATTACGCTGCCGTAAGTGTATTTAAAGACAGTGGGGTGCGCTTTGTTTAAACTATCCGATAAACAGCAAGAAGCTGCAACTGAAATTAGAAAATGGTACCTAGGATCCAAGCAGACATTCTACCTAGCAGGCTATGCAGGGACCGGTAAAACTACAATCGTTAACCATGTAGTAGATGGGCTTGGAGAAAAAATAAAACCCGTCTACTGTGCCTTTACCGGTAAAGCCGCTTCCGTGCTAGAAGCCAAAGGAAATACTCCAGCTTGTACCGTCCACAGTTTAATCTACCGACTAGAAGAAACTCAAGTCCCAGATCCAAAAGATCCAACCAAAAGAATCTTGACAATGAAATTTACTCTAAGAGATCTTGCACCAGAAAGTTTTGATTGCGCTGACAATGAATACAGTAATTCAGATAACGAAAATTCACTCATTGATTGGTGTAACTTAATCGTACTAGATGAATGTTCAATGATTTCAAAATCACTCTATGAAGATCTTTTGAGTTTTGGTAAAAAGATTTTAATTCTTGGAGATCCAGGACAATTACCGCCAATAGATGGACGCTCGCCCTTTTCAGCACCAGAACTTTTATTAACAGAAGTACACAGGCAAGCAAGTGATAGCAATATTCTTACACTTGCAACAAAAGCTAGGCGCAATATTCAAATTGGATTTTGTAATTTTGATGATGCCGTTTGCGCTAAAAAAAATCAGTTTGAAAACTTTTATAAACCCGGATACCAAGTGCTTTGTGGTACCAATAACTCTAGGTTTAAATACAACAACTTAATTAGACGTGAGCTTTGGTATAAAACAGAAAACCTATTCCCCTTAGCTGGCGAACCAATTACTTGTCTGAAAAATGACAGAGACCTCGGTCTCTTTAATGGACAGGAATTAATTTGCTTAGAACATGACTTAATGGATAAAACACCAAAAGAACAAGCTGGCTATCCTTATAGCGCATTAATGAAAATAAAAATGGTGGTTTCAATTAACGGCAAAAAATTAAATGTCAATGCCGACTTCAGATGGTTTAAAGCATGCGCTGAGTCAGACAGTAAAAAATTAACTGAACTACGTAAAGAAAAATCAGAATTTAAAAACAGTAATTTAGTTGGGTTTGATTATGCGCACTGTATTACTTGCCATAAGTCGCAGGGCTCTCAATGGGACAACGTAATTATTATTGATGAAAGTTATTGCTTTAGAGACATGAAAGCAAAGTGGCTCTACACCGCACTCACAAGAGCAGCAAAAAAAGTTTGGTTATTAAAATAAAGGAGAAAAAATGGCAATAGAATTTAAGAAAGCAAGCAGAAGTAGGATACCAGTAAAAATAGAATTTTTCGGTCCACCCGGATCTGGTAAAACGTGGTCATCATTAATGACTGCAACGACAATGGATTGCAAAAATATTTGCTTAATCGACACTGAACAATCAGCGTCTTTATATGATGAACATTTTGATTTTCAAGTTGCAGAAATACACCCAGATGATTACAAAAATAAACAAAGACAATTTATAAAAGATTTTTGCAAAACTTTTGAAGTCGCAGTTAAAGACCTAGAAGCTGACTGTATAATCATCGATTCGCTCACACATCTATGGGAAGCAGTCAAGGACTACGTCTCAGCACAAGGCGGTCGCTACACTGACTGGAACAAAGGTACACCACTTTGGAAAGAAGTAATTAAAATGATTCTTTCTTGCCCAGTACCAGTCATAGTTTGCTCTCGCGCTTCTTATGATGATGTAATTGAAACAAAAGAAATTAACGGTAAAACTAGTTACAACGTAAAACGCCTTGGGACCAAAGCCGATGTTCGTGCAACTTCTGATTATGAGTTTACGACTGTTTTATCAATAGACATGAACCACCACTTTAAAGCGACAAAAGATCGTACTGGTTTATTCGCCTCTACTATGGGTGATGATGGGGAACCTAGACCACTAGATGGAACAGTTGGTAAAGAACTGCGCGCTTGGATGAAAGGCGGTAAATTAGAAACCACCGAACTACACGTTGCAGACGTTGATATTGGTCAATCAAAAGTAGAAAAGAAAATTGAAACTGTTAAAGGTAAATCAACTACTGCCAAAAAAGAAGATTGGAAAAAAACAGCAAATAAATATTTAGATGCAATAGAGGCATGTGGTAAACATGAAGACATTTTGACCTTGGCGTCAAGTGTCCAGGAGTTTATTGAAGAAGGAAAAATTCCTGAAGCCGCAGCACAAAAACTTTCTGATGCCGTTGTGAAACGAACAACAGAACTAGAACCACCGTACTAAAAAGGAGAAAAAAATGCACAGTGAAAAATACAAATTCTATTTCGTGAATTACGATTTAGAAGGACAAGAAAAAGATGGTAAAAAAAGCAGATTGTTTTCTGGTTTTCTTACTTATGACGGAAAGCCAATGACTGAGGTGATTGCAAGCTTGAGGTTAAATCCCGGAAGCAAAACTTTAGAAGATGGAACCGTAATTGATAAAAAACCTTGGTTTGTTATTAATGAAAGCGTTGCAAAAGATGAACGAATCCAACTAGAAGAACAAGGGCTAGAGCCTGAAAATTTTGGCTGGGGCTCATTGACTGAAGCTGTTGTAAAAGGTGAATTAAAACATTCAATTAAAGTCATTCAAGCTAATGTTTATGGCTTGTCTTTCCCTTTAGCAGGTTGGATTAATCGCAAGACCGTTGAAGGAAAAGATGGCGAGAAGAAAGAAGTTGATACTTTATGTCTAAGCTTTAGTGATTCCGATCTAGAGTTTTGGGAAGATAAAGTTGAAAATCCATATATATTAGAAGATAATGAAACTCCTGAAGCAGAATGGAATGCAGCCGTTGATGAACTTGCAAAAGATTATCCTGGATTCCAGAACTTTGTTGCAAAATACTTTCCTTCTTCAAGAACAGTAAACGCAAATAAACGCCGCGACTTATTAAGCAAGTTAAGAAAAAAAGGAACAGCTAAACCTAAAGGTGAAAGATTCTAAAAACAACTACCTAGGCACATACCGAGATTATCAAAGATATTCTTGGTATGACTGTGTCGGCAAAGCAAAGCAGCGACTTGATTACTTAGAGTCGCTGCCTGTGAGCCGGGAACGAAATGCAGAAATAGAATTGATAGTAGATTTTTTTAGTAGACTGGATTTAACTATATAAACAAGGTGGAAAGATGGCAACAAATTTAACAAGATCTCAAAAAGCGTATTACCAGCGATTGGGAGAAACACTCTCAGACAAAGCAAAGCAGCAGTGCTTAGATATGGCAGCTAGAATCAAAAGAGTCTTACTTGACAACGACAAGCACTCTTTAAAATATTCTCGAAAAAACTAATACCTGTCTTAAAGTAAATTATAAAAATATTATCTAAACACAAGAAAATTCTTAATAAGAATTAATAATCAGCTTATAGCTTTTATGATATATTTTATAGTATGAAATACATAAATTTACAGTTACCAGATACTTACAAAGAGCCGCTAGAGAAATTAAAAGAGCAGTATAAAAAAGAAACCTTCGCTAATTATAGCGATCGTACTGTTACAGAGCATGCTTTGCGTGAGGCGATGGAGAAAAGAGGAATTAGAATAGATGACTAAAGAAATTCAAGAGGTGATGGAAAATTGTCCATCACATTACGCTAAGCGTGATTATGACGTAACCCAAATTCAAGAAGATATCTACTGGCAAACTCTACATAGTCTAGCTACAGAGAGTAGAGGCTTAACACAGTCGGACGCATTGTTCTCACTATGGTCAAGCTATGCAACCAAGCACATATTAAGAATGGGCTTCAAAGATGATCCACGAATTGAAGCTCACAAAGCACGCAACTATTTAAACCGTGCCTTGGAAGGTGAATGGTTGGGAGAAAAATAATGTTTGACCCATCGGAACTATTTGAAGCAATACAAAAAGACATAGAAAAAAAACAACTCGATGAAAAAGTATTCGAAGAATCATACATGCCGACACTTATAGTTTGCAAATCAACCTTCTCGGGTATCATGCTTGCAACTATGATTACAATGGCGGTGCTTGCAATATTTGCTGGTAATAACGGAGACTCTATTGCTTCGCTTACCTATAATGCAATTCTTTTTTTTCTTGGGATCTTTCAAGAAGGCATTATTGATTTAATGATGACCATTCCAATCAGTGCTTTTAAATTAAATCAAATTAAATACGAAACACTTAAAAGAGAACTAGAGCAGCAGCAATAAAATACCTATTGATGCTTAATGGACAATTTATCATGGACGAAATAATTAAAAAGTACTTTAAAGATACATCACTAAACGCAACTAGTTTTGACCACGTAACAAAAGAAGGCAAAGTTTATTCGGTGCATATCCAATACGTTTACGATCAAACTGGAACGGAAGGCTTTGACAAATTATTTAATCAACCAAAACCAATAACAGAGCAGCAAAAGAAAGAACAAAAAATATCCGCTGCTGCATGGGAGGCGTTGAAAGAATGGTGAGCCGTATCCCTGTCTACAAGATTGATGTCGAAACAGACGCAATAGTTGAAGAATACGATTCGATTTGCCAAGCAGCCAAAGAAAACAACACCACCCCCGCAGCAATTTCCAGAGTAACTAATGGATACCGCAGGCAACACCTAGGCTTTCGCTGGGAGAAACAAGAAGATCCAGTAGTGAAAAAATACAAACTAAAAAGATTTCACAAATGTACACCAAGAACAAAAAAATGGAATTAAACAATGAAAAGATTATCAATTAGAATACCGCCAGAGCAGCACAAAGTTTTATTAGAAATAGCAAGAATGCAAAACGACACACAGTCAGGTGTAATGCGTAGAGCATTGATGTTTTTTGCAAGCTTTGTTGTGGAGGGGAAAATCAAATGAGTTGGAAACAATGGGTCACAGATAAATGCGCTAAGGAAATATTGGAAGCACAAATACCCCACAATGTCACGTATTGGATTAGGCATAAGAAAACTTGTGCCAATGGGAGTGAGTGCCCGCATTCTTTCCTAGCCGCTTTAGAGTTGACACAGAAAGGGATACAACATTTTGGTCATGGCTATTGCTTTGATTGTTACCATGATTTAGGGTTGGGCTCAGGAGCTAAGATACCAGGACCAAATTAAAAGGATTGATATGAAAGTTAAAAACAACCATGCACCTAAACCAAAGAAACCATCTAAGTCCGCCACCGTCAGTCAAATGATAAACAGAAGGAATAGAAGGCTGGATAAAGAACAAGTAAGGCAACTACTGAAAGATGCTTCAAAACCAGTCACGGCTAAACCAATAGGTATGGAGAATAAATAATGAGCAGAAAAGAAGAACTAGAAGCGCAGATAGCGGAGTTACAGGAAAAGATCGAATGGATTAAAGAAGAACTTGAGTGGATTGAGGAAGATGAGTTTCCTTACAATAGTGAATACTGTTATTTCGATTTCAAGGACTGTATCGTACACACTGACTGGGATGATAATGAGTTTGACATTCAGGCTAAAGCATACGGCAACTGCTTCCGCACCAAAAAAGAAGCCGAGGCATACCGTGAGTTTATGGTTGGTTGTAGTTTGTTTTGGGGTGAGCGTCAAGCAGGAAAATTACATATAAACATAGATGATTGGAAGCATTTAGATATTATTGCAACGATTCAGCAACGCGGAAAACGGAAAATACTTGAGGTGGAGGGATGAGTTGGCAAACAGGAGCCTATTTCTTTTACAAGTTACATAGGCGTTGGTTGATTAATCTGATTAGGGGTACGGATAAAGAATGGAGAAGAAGATGAGCGAAAAACAAAAAAATATAATATCCAGAGACATGGAATTGGAAGTAAAAAAAGGAGAACAACTAATGAAGAAAAAATACAAGGGACATGGCGAAGCACTATTTTTAGAAGTAGACGAACTTCCAAAAGATGCAAAGAAGGTGATACCTAACGGCTCAATGTTAGCAGCTGGAGGTTTAATTGTTGCTAATAGTGAAACATCTGGCAATCATCATGTAGTCGAATTAAAAGAGGGCGTTGAATTTTTTGAGCGTGATGGAGTGCTTTACATGAAAAACACACAGCCAACTAAGGCTTATTGTTCACTTGATAGAACTAGACATCCAGAGATTGAGCTTGAGCCGAAGATATGGAAAATAAAAATTCAAAAAGAATTTGATTTACTAGAGAGGGTTAGAAGAAATGTCGCAGATTAAAGAATTAACACCAGAACAGGAAGCTAAGATCCCTGAATATATAAACAAGTGGGTTGCTAATGCACAGCAACCCGTAGACAAAACTAAATGTGATAATGCAGTCAAAGCTATTTATAAAAACATGAGTAAGGATGAGCCGCTTATTGTTTATGGGGATTCACCGTGGAGTTGTATTAATTTGGCTTGGCTCTTTTTAAATCAATTTAACAAAGAGAATAATATTGAACAGCTACATTCTCAGCTAGATTTTCAGCTATATTCTCAGCTAGGTTTTCAGCTAAATTCTCAGCTAGATTCTCAGCTAGGTTCTCAGCTAGGTTCTCAGCTAGGTTCTCAGCTACATTCTCAGCTAGGTTCTCAGCTAGAGTCTCAGCTAGATTCTCAGCTAGGTTCTCAGCTAGGTTCTCAGCTAAATTCTCAGTTACGTTCTCAGCTAGATTCCCTGCTAGGTTCCCTGCTAGGTTCTCAGCTATATTCTCAGCTAGATTCTCAGCTATATTCTCAGTTACGTTCTCGGCTACGTTCTCAGCTACATTCTCCACTATATTCTCAGCTAGATTCTCAGCTATATTCTCAGCTAGATTCTCAGCTAGGGTTAATTAAAGACACTCCGGTTCTTGCTGATAACTTACGACTTGTTAGCGACTCTGAATATGTAGTTACTTGGTGGTCTATTTGGGCTGGGTGGTATGACTATGCAAAATTTATTGGTGTTAAGTTTGACGATGAAACTTACAATCTATTTATGAATTTCGTCGAGCAGGTACATTTCATTATTCCCTTTGATGGCATCTGCTTTATCTCAGAAAAACCAAAAGAAATAAAC
>CALBDR010000254.1 GCA_937927525.1 uncultured Candidatus Melainabacteria bacterium | reverse complement strand
CCTATGACAAGCTTTTTAAAGACTCTTCAAAAGATGATTTTAAGAATTACAAAGCTGAAGTAAAAAGACTTATGGGGACTGCTGAAACAGTACACTTCCCACGTATTGATAAAGAACTGAATGCAGAAGAAGTATCAGCAGAGATATTGAAGGACTTAAAAACTAATATTACAAGAAAGTATCCAGATTTCGATACTACGGCAGCAGTAATTACAATACCCGCATATTTTTCAACCCTTCAATCAGAAGCAACAAAAAGAGCTGGCTTACTAGCTGGATTTAAACACGTTGTTTTGTTACAAGAACCTATTGCAGCAGCAATTTCTTACGGCTTCATGAAATCTGATGATCAAAACTGGTTAGTTTACGACCTCGGAGGTGGAACTTTTGATGTTGCTTTGATTTCATCAAAGGGAGGTAGTCTGTCTGTATTATCACACGGAGGAGATAATTTCTTAGGTGGTAAAGATTTTGATTGGGCTTTAGTTGAAAAAGTATTAATCCCTAAAATTACTGAGAAATATAATTTTTCCAATTTTAATAGAACTAATAAAAAACGTGCAAATATTTTCTCAAAACTAAAATATATCGCTGAATCTGCAAAGGTTTACTTGACTCAATCGGATGTTGTAAATATTGAAATTGATAATATTGGCTTTGACGATGATGACAAAGAGGTATACCTTTCTTTTGAGTTTAGCAGAGAAGACTTTGAATCTTTAATATCACCATATATAGAAAAAACTATTCAAATCTCTCATGCAACGATTAAAGAATCTGGTATTAGCCCACAAGCTATCCATAAAATTATCCTTGTCGGTGGTCCAACACAAATCCCTTTCATCAGAAGAAAGCTTCAACAAGCCCTAGATATAGAAGTTGATGCTTCTATAGATCCTCTAACTGCTGTTTGCAAAGGTGCTTGTATTTTTGCAGCTAGTCAAAAAATACCTGAAAGTATTTTTTCAACAGAAGCACAGTCCTCAGACTCAAATAAAATTAACCTAACTCTTAATTTTGACTCACTAACTTCGGAAACGGAAGAAGTTTTAACTGGTAGTGTGGATAACTTTGAGTCTACTCAGTATATAGATAAAGAACTTTTTATTCAAATTCAGAGTGATAATGGGGTCTATAACAGTTCAAAAGTGAAATTGAAAAATGGGAAATTCTTTTTAACACTACCTCTACAGGAGCATCAGGAAAATCTTTTTTGGATTTACTTGTTTGACGATCAGGGCAATACCCTAGAAGTAGAATCTGACTCTTTTTCAATAACTCATGGATTAAATATCAGCGGAGCACCTATTCCACATTCGATAGGCTTGTCTGTTGCAAAAAAAGACCCTGCCAATAACTTTCAATTGAGGGATATTTTCGAGCCTATTTTTAAGAAAGGTAGTATTTTGCCACTCAAATCACAAGCAAAAACATATCGGACAGTTAAAGAGCTCCGAAAAGGACAAAACAATAGTCTTGATATCCGAGTGTATGAAGGTGAATCATCTGTACCTGATAGAAATACATTTATCTGTGAAATATCAATAGATGGTGATAAGCTACCTTACCACCTACCTCAAGGGACAGAAGTAGAAATATCCCTTGATGTAAACGAATCTAGAGAAGTAAAGGTTGAAGCCTTAATTCCATCACTTGACTTATTCTTATCTGCAAGAGGGTCGACTTATGCAGAATCTATTGATGTTAAAGGCTTAATTACAGAATTAGAAAGTGAAAAAGATAGATACTCTGAATTGGGTGATGAATCTGAAAGTGAAGAAATCAACAATTTAATTAGCTCCATATCCACAAGCTTAAAGAGTGCAAACGAAGATGAAGATGATAAGAGGAAAGCAGATAAAGAACTTAAGGAACTTAAGACAAAATTAGATGACTTTGAAAATTCAACCAAGTTCTCACGCTTGGTGTCTCAATACAACGAGTCAAAGTCAAATATAGAACAAAACATAAATGAAGGCTTAACTAACGATGAATACATCAAAGATATTTTCCCAAAACTCGTAAGCGAAGGGGGTAAAGCAATAGAAAATCAGAATGAATCTGCTTTAGAAGATATTGTAGAACAGTTAGCGAGCGTGCGAGCAAAAATTCTATCTGATAACCCAGCTTTTTGGATTTATATTTTCAAACAAATGCTTGAAGAGCATAAAGCTGAATTGAGTACACCACAAGCTGAATACCATATTAATAAAGCAAGTATTGCTCTAGAAAATGAAAACATTGAAGAATTTAAAGAACACGTTAGAGCATTGCGTAATCAACTTCCCCAAGAAGAACAAGAAGCTATAAAAGCAACATCGGGAATTACTTTTTAACATGTCAGGATTA